>JBNMJW010000008.1:0-25643 GCA_050874025.1 Candidatus Ornithospirochaeta sp. | reverse complement strand
TCTTTTCCTTAAGTCTGTTACTCCTGGCTTAATATAAATGTTGTATTCTTCAATGTTGATGTTCATGACTATTATCCTCTTGTGAATATAGTCTACTTTATGGAAATACTTTTTTCTTGGAGATTTATTTGACGCTTACTTTTAGACTCTACTTTTACTGTGTTCAATAGAAATCACAAGTTTTATTTCATCACAATTCATTTCCACCTAAATCTTCTTGTATTATAGATGGAGTACTCTAACTTCGAGTCATAGATAAATAGCCCCCGGGGGATGCTGAACAAGATAAAATATATGCTCTTTCCGACTATTAGAACACAGCTTCCGTTTTTGTATCACGGAGATGATTTGCACAGAACGATTAATTATTACTGATTTCTCAGTAATCAGATGATTTTTCCATCCCAAAGCCAGTCCAAGAAAAGGTTCCAAGGAAGAAATGTTATTCCATCATCCGTTGTTCTTGAAATGTTATCCCTTGAAACAACAATGTACTTCTTGAATATTCCTTCTTCTTTCAATGCTCTGAGTCCTCTGAGATCTTTACTCTCATTTACAAGCTTTGTTGTCTTGGTTTCAATGGCGACCTCATCTCCGATTACGAAATCCACTTCGTATGATGACTGACGTGTACGCCAATACGACAGTTTCTCTTTACGCTTGTTGTAATCGAGGTATGCTGATAGTTCTTCAGCAATGTATGTCTCGAACAGCTTACCATATTCAGTCTGAGTATCGACAATATCTCCAAAACCAAGTAGAAAGCGTACAAGACCTACATCGAAGTAATAGAAGCGCTCAGTCTCAACTGCTTTTCTTTTCTTCGCTTTCGTATATGGAGGGATGGAAAAGCCAATCATGGTATCATAGAGAATACTGTACCATTCGGTTATGGAGCCCCTGCTCATCATCACATCGCTTGCGATGTTAGAGTAGTTGATCTCTTCTGCATTGGTAAGGGCTGCGATCTCCAAAAAACGCTCAAATTTTGGCAGTTGCCTTACGAGACCTTCTCCTGCAATCTCTTGCTGAAGGTAAACATTGATATAATCATCAAGAACATCATCAGGAGCATCAGAAAGGAACACTGATGGAAGCATCCCATACTTCAGGATTCTGTCTAACGTGGGATTTAACTTTCTGATTTCTGGCCAAACGAATGGATGGAGATTCATCTTTCCTGCCCTACCTCCAAGAAGATTCACGCCATGTTCCTTGAGTCTTCTTGCGCTTGAGCCTGTGAGGAGGAACCTGATATCTGTTTCTTCAATCAATAGATGAACCTCGTCCAAAAGTTCAGGAACTTTCTGGATTTCATTTATGATCACAAGCCCATCGTGAATTTCTCTCGTCTCAATCTCATCACGTAGCAATCCAGGATCTGCTTGGCACCTTCTTCTTATCCTTGCGTTTAGAAGCGACCATGAAAGCTTCACATCATCCTGGATCTGATTTGCTATCAAAGAGCTTTTCCCCGTCTGCCTCGGACCGAAAAGAAAAAGAGACTTGCTCTTGAGCTTTGTCTGGATATCTATGATGCGCTGTATATACTTCTCCATATGAAATCTCTAATGTCATTATATTATTATTTTTTCTATTATTACTAGCGATTTTTATAACAATTTGTGTATCACTGTTGTTTTTTATGTATTTCGTTAGCACATCTTCTATATAGTCTTACGTTACAATTGACATATCGTTAACAATTATGTTATTTCACAGTTTCCTTATTTAATTGCAACTTTAATTGTCAATAAAAAAGGTACCTAAGTTCGCCCTAGATACCTCATATTGTAAAACTGCTAATTAGAAATCAACTTCTGTATCGTAGTAACAACACTTGAGAAGTTTGACCATCTCTTCCTGACTTGGCTGACGAGGGTTACTTCCTGTACAAGCATCAAGAATAGCGTTCTTAGCTATTTCGTCTACTCTTTCTAAGAAGACTTTCTCTGGAACAAAACCAACCTCTGTTGGATAGCTATCTAGGCCATAGTGCTGGATGCAATGAGGAATATTTAATTCATCATTCATCTTTCTTAAGTAAGCAATAAGATTCTTTACTTTCTCATCATCATTCTTTCCCTCTAAGTGCATGTAATCTGCAATAACACCATAACGAGCTTTAGCAACAGTGTCTTTAGCATTGAATGCAATTACCTTTGGTAGATACATAGCATTAGCAGCACCATGAATAATGTGAGCACCATAGTCAGCGAAGGCTGCACCTGTCTTGTGTGCCATAGAGTGAACAATACCAAGTAAAGCATTAGAGAAAGCCATTCCAGCTAAGCACTGAGCATTGTGCATCTTGTCTCTTGCTTCCATGTCGCCATTATAGGAAGGAACAAGATCCTTCATAATCATCTCAATTGCGTGAATAGCGAGTGGATCTGTATAGTCACAATTTGCTGTAGAAACATATGCTTCGATTGCATGTGTCATAGCATCCATACCTGTATGAGCAACTAGTTTCTTAGGCATTGTTTCAGCTAAATCTGGGTCAACTATAGCAACATCTGGTGTAATTTCGAAATCGGCAATTGGGTACTTAATACCTTTATTGTAGTCTGTGATGATTGAGAAAGCTGTTACTTCTGTAGCTGTACCGCTAGTTGATGAAATAGCACAGAAGTGTGCTTTTCTTCTAAGGGAAGGAATGCCAAAGACCTTACACATCTCTTCAAATGTGATTTCTGGGTATTCGTACTTAATCCACATAGCCTTTGCAGCATCGATTGGAGAACCTCCACCAAGAGCAATAATCCAATCTGGCTTGTATTCAAGCATCTTCTCTGCTCCATTCATGACTGTTTCAACAGACGGATCTGGCTCAATGCCATCAATTATATCAACTTCCATTCCTGCTTCTTTTAAATAATCACAAACCTTATCAAGAAAGCCAAATCTCTTCATAGAACCACCGCCAACACAAACGACGGCTCTCTTTCCTTTAAAATTCTTTAATGCTTCAATAGCACCCTTTCCATGATATAAATCTCTAGGTAATGTAAAACGCATTTTAATCTCCTTACGAATTAAATTATGGACAGTATAATACCTAGAAATACAATAAGCTAGTTTTTTATCGATAGATTTTTATAAATAATTTGTTATTTATTTGTTAGTTTTGTGTTTAAAAGTATTTAGCTAATGATTCTATTGCTTTAGCAACCCCATCATTCTCGTTGCTATCAGTTACAAAGTGTGCGTATCTTTTAACCTCATCTGGGCTATTTCCCATTGCAACCGAATAAGCGGCCTCTTTTAGCATTTCAATGTCGTTATAATCATCACCAAGTGCCATAATCTCATCTTTCATTATTCCTGTGTAAAGAGAAATATCATTTATGGCAGTGCCTTTATTTATTCCACTTGCCATCAGCTCAACAAATGGCTCGCCATAGTATATGGTTGCATCTTTTATTTCCTCTTTTAAATGCTTGATTAGTTTTTTTAAAATAAAGTCATTCTTCTCAAGAATGAGAACCTTATTTATCATTCTATTTTCAAGAACGCTTCTTAAAGGAGCAACAATGCTATCTTTTCTGTAGATAGGCCTTTTATTTTCATATAAAAAGCCTTTCCTCTTTTCTGTAAACCAATCAAATTCGCTTATGAGAGCTGTATCAACGCCATACTCTTTTGCAATTAAGAGAATAGCCTCAACTACCTCTTTTTTAAGAGTTATGCTTTTAAGTATTTTCCCATCTTTACCACAGAAAAGCGAGCCATTAAGACATGAGGCAAAATTATAAAAGCCCAATTCATCATAATATGGCGTTATTGCAGAATAGACGCGTCCAGAAACAATTGCAAATGGAATTCCAATTTCATTTACAACTCGTCTTATTGCTGTTTTATTTACTTCTGAAAGAGTTTTGTCATCCCTTACAAGCGTTCCATCTATATCACAACAAATTAGTTTTATTTTGCCCATTTCTCCTTTCCTTTAACTACTCTAATTTATAATAGCTGAAGCTTATTTCCTCTACTACTCCCCTATTAATCGATTCTATTTTTACTGTTGTCATAAGCTTTTTAGTAAAGCGTCGAATGAAGCGGTGAATAACCGGTGAATGAAGCGGTGAATAACCGGTGAATGAAATTTTGGATTTGATAGACTTATATAGCTAGTTTAGTTGCATCAAAAGTAAAAGAACTATTTTTGCAATTCCTCTTGTTGTCTAACGTAGAAAACCCTCTTATCAGAGTTGTAGTCTAATAAGAGGGATTAGTATCATTTCTGAAAATCTTTTTTCTTCTTTAGCCGAGAAGAACATCTAAGTCCAATTCAGCCATAATTGCTGGAAGTGCACAGTTCCATGATTCAAGGACTTGAGGATGTGTCTCACCATATACTCCAGCTTTTTTGCCTTTGTAGATTATCTCTGCACCACGTCCAGGAATGAATCTAGGATCGTTTTCGATTGGAAGAAGTGTGTAGTCTTTCCTTAAAAAGTACATCAATGTTTGAATATAAGAAGATGCTTCATTGTAACCAATCTGAACATTACTAGCAAAGAATGCCATCTTGTTTGCTGTATGAGTACCACTATTATCGCTATCATCTTTAACTGTTACCTTTCCACACTCAAAGATTAAGTGTGGATAAACAGCATGGCCTGAAACACTCTCACTCTCTAATAAACAAGGAAGAATACTTGGCCTAATAACTTCATAGTTCTCACTCATTGGATTGGCAATAAATACCGCACTATCATCACTTACGTGCATATTGTCGATATATTCTTTTCTAGAACCTAGATAGTTATACATCATTTCCTGGAAGCCTAAACCTACCATGATATCTTTTACTTTACGTGAAAATTCTTCAACGGCACTTAGTCTTCCAACAGTGAAGTCTGTAGGCATAACAGGTGTAAAGTTCTTCAAGCCATAACCAATCATTACATCTTCAGCAACATCTACTTCATGTAAGAAATCATTACGATATTCTGGGCATTCAATATAGACATAATCGTCATCACAAATTGCGTAAACGCCCATTCTCTTTAATGCATCAATACAATCTGAACCAGTAAGCTCTAAACCAAGCTTCTTGCTAATATTAGTAATAGAAGCTCTCTGAGGTTCCTGGAAGTAATAAGGAACTGTTATTTCTCTACCATAACGAGTGTCTTGGTTAAATCTTACCTTAACAGGAAGAATTTCAAAGCCAAGGTCAGATAGGTCACATGCAAGAATATTTACTGCAAGCAATAAATCGTCAAGAATTGGACCAGATACCTCGATAAAGAAGTCACTATCGCCAATTTCAACAGCACCAATTCGTGCAGAATTGATTACAGGAGGGAAAGACAATGTCTCTCCTTTGTCATCATATAAATATGGGAACTTATCGAAAGAAGATACTATATAGCCATATTCCTTTCCCTTTGGATGCTTGGAGCATATTTCTCTAAGAGAGAGCTCTTCTGTCATTCCAAGTGGCACAAACTTTGTCTTATCTGGATCTACTGCAGCATAGTGAACTGGATAATTAATAAGCTCAGAGCGATAGATACCCATTGCGATAGTCTTACGCTTACGGCCAAAGTTAAAGCAGAGCTTCTCCTGGCTCTGGATAAGATTAGTAAGTAGATCATCATCTACAGTAACGCCTCTGCAACCAAAGCCGATAGAGAAATCTCTAATTCCTATTGCAGATTCGTCGTCAATAATCATTCTGCCATCACTAGGCTTCTCTTCATCTTTTGTTGAGAAGAAATCATAGTAAGGAATCTCTCCAGTAGAGTATGTTTTAAGTGCTCTAGCAACCCCTGCAGGTGACCATAAATCAGGACGGTTTGTATCGTTAAGTTCAATTTTTATAACGCCATGTTCTGTATCGTGGCCATCAAGTTCGGCTTTAGCAACAGGGAAAATGTCACATAGCTCGTCATCTGTTAGTTTTTTACCGAGAAGTGAGAAGAATAGCTTCTCTGGAGCATCAATCTTAGGCATTAGTTTCCCCTCCTTGTTCTTACTGCATCAATATTTGGAGTAAATAATTCTCTTAAGTCATTAAGACCTAAGTGCATAAGAGCCATTCTATCAATACCAAGTCCCCAAGCAAGAACTGGTACATCAACACCAAGGCTCTTTGTAACTTCAGGACGGAAGATACCAGCTCCTCCAAGTTCGAACCAACCTAAAACAGGGTGCTTAATATGTACTTCAATACTTGGTTCTGTGAATGGGAAGTAACCTGGAACATACTTAACTTCTTCAGCGCCAGCAATCTCTTCAGCAAACATCTTCAAGAGTCCAAGAAGATTGCGTAAGTTTACATCCTTACCTAAAACAATACCCTCTGTCTGATAGAAGTCAGCTCCATGAGTAGCATCAACCTGATCATAACGGAAGCAACGAACAATACCAAAGTACTTTCCTGGAACTTTAGCTTTTGTTAGCTGATGAGCAGACAGTACTGTTCCCTGGCTTCTAAGAACCTGACGACGAGTAAACTCATGATCAAATTTATATCGCCAACCACGAGAACCTGTATCGCCTCCATCTTCATGTGTCTTGCTTACTCTACTAAGCCATGGCTCTTCAATTTCCTTGCAATGCACTGGATCTTTGACATAGTAAACGTCATGAATATCACGTGCAGAGTGGAACTGAGGCATGAAGAGTGCATCTCCATTCCAGAATTCATTTTCTACAAGTGGTCCATCAAATTCTTCAAAACCTAAAGAAGTAAGCTTATCTTTTACCCATTGCAAATAGTTTCCGTATGGATTATGTCGGCCTGGAATAAGACGAGATGTTGGGGCATTAATACCATATGGTCTAAATGTTCCATTTCTCCATGAACCTGAGCTAATCATCTCTGGAGTAAGAATACCAAATTCTTCACCTGTAATATTAGCCTTTAAGAGAGCTTCTTTTACTTCCTCTCCTACTGAAGTTAACTGGTAGCTAACCTCTTCTCTTTCAACAACCTTAAATGGAGAAGACTGAGCACCACGCTTTTTACTAAGAGGAAGAATAGCCTCTTTTTCCTTATCTGAAAGATCACTTTCAGCTATCTTGTTATCCTTTACAGCCTTATCGAGAATAGCTCTTTGAAGAAGAGTCTCTTCAGGAAGTGTCTCAGAAATAGCATGTGCTTTTTTCTCTTCATCAAGAGCAGCACATTTAGCTTTGCTAAGAAGGCCAAAAGCAGAACCAACATCGCTTTTTTCCAAGTTAAGTGTTGAAGCAAGTTCTGGCATTGTTAGAGGAGTATTCTTTATATAGTTAAAGATTCTCTCCACAGGCATTCCATTTTTCTGATAGTCACGACCTAAATCTGTTAACTCATAAATAACGCTCTTTGTTCTTCCTGTCTCTAATAAGCATCCTTTACTTAAAAGCCAAGAGAAAGCTTGGTTGCACTGTCCAACCTTGTAGCCTAATTCTTCGATAATTCTCTCGGCAGTAATTGATTCACCTAAAGAGACATGACGAAGAAGCTTAACTTCTAAGGGATGAAGATTCTTTACATCTATATCCATAATAACTCCTAGCGATTAACGCTTTTTCTATATTAATCAAACTACTAAGATTTTTAAAGAGTCAAAAACTTCATCTATTGTTGTTCCTATTACTGAAGGCTCTTCTTTTACACTTCTGTCGCGAACAACAACAATCTCGTATTTGTTACTTAATTCTAAAGCTCTCCAGACATTCTTTTCGTCTTCGCTCTCTAAAACTAAAACAAAAAGAAATCTCTTCCCATTTTTTGAAGCAAGAAGAGAAAGATATTCTCCATCTAAAATAGGCTTCCACACTGAATAATCTTCTTCAATTAACTTCTGGAAAATATATCGCTCAGCCTTTAAAGAAGGAGATGTAGCCCACATACCCTCATTGGCATTATATGGTATTGGATAGACAATCTCTTCTCCTGTTGTTGTCTCATTCTTAACATCATAAACAGGAACATTCTTCATTAAAGCAAATAAATCTTGAGGGATATCTGGAGTGAATAAAATATTTAAGCTTTTATCATTCATCTATTTTTCCTAAAGCAATGTTGGCCTTTTTAATAATATCAGATTCATTAACAAGCGTCTCTCTTTCAATTGTCTTTGAAAAAGCAAGTGGCATCTCTGGAGCATGACAAATTTCAATGTGTGCATCCCTATTAACGCTCCTTACTAGCCGAAAGACTGTCTCTGCAACACTGTAATTTAAAGGAGCATCTTCAACAATTAAAACAGAAGAGAATCTTGAGCCATAACAACAAATTGACTCTTCGTCTAACGGCTTAAGAGAAGCGATATCTAAGAATGTTGCGTCATACTCTTTTAGCGCTTTTCTTGCTACTCTAAAAGGACGAGAGTAACCGATTACAAGTAAAGAACTACCCCTTTCTTCCACAATTGCCTTTCCTAATGGCAAGACATATTCACTTCCTTCTACTACATCTTCTTCGTTATAGAGTGCCTTATGTTCTAAGAATATAACAGGACAGTTTTCGTATGATGCTCCTTTTAAGAGTGCTTTTGCGCTTAAAGGAGAAGAAGGTGCAACAACCTTTAACCCCGGAACGTTTAGGAACATATTCTCTAATGACTGGGTATGTTGTGCTCCGTGTCCTGTTCCGCCTCCTGAGGCCGTTCTAAATATTACTGGACACTTTAGTTGCCCAGCTGACATGAAGTAGGACTTAGCTCCATGGTTGATAATTGCATCTGACGCAAGAGTCAAAAAGTCCCCATACATTATCTCAACAATTGGTCTCTCGCCTAAAAAAGAAGCGCCAACAGCTAAGCCTGAAAAAGCCTCTTCACTTACAGGAGTTTCAATTACTCTCTCAGGAAAACTCTTATATAATTCGCCAGAGACAGAGAAACAGCCACCATATAGACCAATATCTTCGCCAATGAATGAGACTCTTTCGTCCTTCTCTAGAATTTCTCCTAACGCCTCTCTGATAGCTTCTCTGTATGTAGCTTTATGCTCTCCACCTTTTTTTGATATAAATTTTTCTCTAGGTGGAATTACATACTTTTCTGCTTCTTCTAGAGAAAGAACATCGCCTTTTTTTTGCCAAGCGCTTAGCCATGCGTCATCTACTCTTTGTTGCTCTTCTTTTTTAATTCGAGAAAAAGTCTCTTCAGAAATGTTATGTTTTTTAACATACAGCGCTATTGGGTCTTTTTTCTCCCACTCTCTTTCTTCGTCTCTATTTCGGTAGAGTCTTTTATCTGACTTACTGTGACCACACTGTCGATAGGTATTACTCTCAATAAAGTATGGCTTTTTATTTTTTAGAATATATTCTCTAGCCCTTTTAACAGCACTATAAACTGCATCGAAATCATTACCGTCTACTGTCTCATATTCTATTCCATACCCAATAGAACGAGATGCAATTGAAGAAGTTGAAATCATCCTTGAAGATGATGCAGACATGCCATAGTGGTTATTTTCCATGTAATAAAGAAGAGGAAGATGCCAAACAGATGAAAGATTCATCATCTCATGCAGGCTTCCTCTACTTGAAGCTCCGTCTCCTAGAATTGCTATGGCAATGTTATCTTTATTTTGTCTCTTGAGAGCAAAAGCAGCCCCGCCAGCAAGAGGAATACCAGAGCCAACAACAGCAGATGAACCAAGGTTATACCTCTCTATATCTGTCATATGCATGCTTCCACCAAGGCCCTTACAGAGTCCACTCTTTGAACCTAGCATTTCAGCAAACATAGCCTCCAAACTAGAGCCAGATGCTATATTAAAGCCATGACAACGATGGGTCGGAACAAACCAATCACCCTCCTCTAGTGCAAGACATAATCCTGTATGTGAAGCCTCCTGGCCTATCGAAAGGTGTGTTGTTCCATATAGATTTCCCTTTTTAAATTCCTCCTCTATCTTTCTCTCAAAGAAACGAGAACGCAGAAGGAGGGAAATCACATTTATTTCATTCATCTAGTTTCCCCAGAGTTAAAAGGGTAAAGTTTATTCTTATCTGGGTCAAGTGAAGTTGTTTTTATGTCCACCAATGTGAAAATTATTAGAATATTTGTATAACATAATTCCATGTTTTTCACTTTTCCTATAAAGTTTAGTAAAGTCGGAGGCAAGAATAATGGAAAAACTTGCAAAAGATTTGAAGAGTATTCTCATAAGCGAAGATGAAATCCAGGCCAAAGTCCAGGCTATCGCAGACGAGATAAACGAAAAATACAAAGATATTGAAGAACCGCTAGTTATCGTTGGAGTCCTAAAGGGCTCTATCTTTTTTCTTTCTGATTTGGCAAGAAAAATCACCGTACCTCACATTATCGACTTTATCGCAATCTCTAGCTATGGTCGTGGTGGCGACAAAAGAGGCGAAGTTCGTTTCTTGATGGATACAAGAGAAAGTATTACAGACAAACACGTTCTCATTGTTGAAGATATCCTTGATAGTGGTCATACACTAGATTATCTCACAAAGAACTTTGAAGCACGTAATCCACTTTCAGTTGAAAAGGCTGTCTTCTTAGATAAACCTGATAGACACGAAGTTGAGGTTTCTATTCAATACAAAGGTTTTGATATCCCAGATGTTTGGGTTGTCGGATATGGTTTGGATTATAAAGAAGAGTATAGAACTCTTCCTTATATCGCAGAGATGTTTCCAGTTAATAAATAATAAGAGGTAAAGTATGTCAGTTAGTTGTGTTGTAGGCCTTCAATGGGGAGATGAAGGAAAAGGAAGAGTCGTTGATTATCTTGCTCAGAAGGCAGATATTGTCATTAGATATCAAGGTGGAGATAACGCAGGTCATACTGTTGTTAATGAGTATGGTAAGTTTGGTTTACATATTCTACCTTCAGGTATTTTTAATGAAGAAACAATGAATATCGTTGGTGCAGGCACAGTTGTAAACTTCGACAGAATGCACTCTGAAAAAGAAGACATTGAAAAGAAAATTGGCCGTAAGCTCGATAACCTCTTTATTGACGAAAGAGCCCACATTATTCTTCCTTATCACATGGCACTTGATGGAGCTGAAGAGACAAAGAGAAGTGAAGGAGAAAAGATTGGAACTACAAAGCGTGGTATTGGCCCATGCTATCAAGATAAAGCTGCTCGCGCAGGGATTCGTGCTTGTGACCTTCTTGATGAAAATACCCTCACAAAAAGACTTAGTGCAATTCTCCCAAAGAAAAACAGAGAGCTTGAGTACTATGGTTTAAAGACATATACACTCGAAGAACTTCTTGAAAAATGTAGAGAATGGAAGGAAGAATTTGGTCTTAAGATTATCGATACTGTTCCTGTTGTTAGAGAAGCTGTAGAGAGTAATAAGAACATACTTCTCGAAGGTCAGCTAGGCATTATGAGAGATAATGATTGGGGCATCTACCCATACTCAACATCCTCTAACCCAACATCAAGTGGAGCTTGTAATGGTGCGGGTATTCCTCCTAGAGCTATAAATAAGGTATATGGAGTTGCTAAAGCATATTCCACAAGCGTTGGCGGTGGTCCATATATGACAGAACTATTTGATGAAGATGGCGAAAAGCTTAGAACTATCGGTGCAGAGTTTGGCGTTACTACAGGACGTCCTCGTCGCTGTGGTTGGTTTGATGCTGTAGCTACAGACTATGCTGTCTACATGAATGGTGTAACAGATATTTGTTTAACAAAGATAGATGTTCTCGATAGCTTTAAAACTATTAAAGTATGCACTGGTTATATGATTGAAGGTGAATATTATTCAAATCTCCCAGAAACAAGACTTCAGGAAAAGGCTAAGCCTATCTACAAAGAGTTTGAGGGATGGATGGAAGATACTACAAAGTGCAGAACTTGGGAGAGTCTTCCTGAAAAATGCAAGTCTTACATCCTTGAATTAGAAAAACTAGTAAATGCTCATATCACTCTTATCTCTGTTGGTCCAGAGAGAGATCAACTCATTGTAAGGAACAACTAATGACTTACGATCACTCTTGTTATATCTCCCCATTTACTTGGCGCTATTCAAGCGACGAAATGAAGACAATCTTTTCTGAGAAGCACAAAAGAGAGCTTCTCAGAAGAGTGTGGGTTGCTCTTGCAAGAGCAGAGAATAAGATAGGCCTTGTAACAGACGAACAGCTACAAGAACTTATTGAGCACCAAAACGAAATTAATATCGATAGAGCGACAGAGATAGAGAACACAATACACCATGACTTAATGGCTGAAATAAAAACATATGCCGAAGAGTGTCCAAATGGTGGAAGCATTATCCATCTTGGCGCAACAAGCATGGATGCTTTAGATAACGCTGATGCGATACGCTTTAAAGAAGCCCTAACGTTGGTTCTTACTAGACTCGATACTCTAATTGAGGGTTTTATAAAGAGAGCAGAAGAAGAGAGAGAAACTCTTACGATGGCTTTTACACATATTCAGCCTGCTGAAATTACGACTATTGGTTACAGGCTAAGCCAAACTCTTCAAGATTTGCTTGATGATAGAGAAGACTTAGTTTTGATGATAAATCGTATTAAGGGAAAAGGCATGAAGGGGGCTGTAGGGACCTCTGCTTCCTACTCTACTCTCACAAGTGGAAGTAGTATCGATTCAATAGAACTAGAAAGATTGGTAATGGACGAGCTTGGACTCTCCAGTTTTGATGCAGCTACACAAATTTATTCAAGAAAGCAAGATTTAAGAATTATCGAAACTCTCTCTAAAATTGCTTGTACTCTTAATAAATTCAGCCAGGATTTTAGAGTTTTGCAATCTCCTCCTATTGGAGAATTCTCCGAGCCTTTCTCATCAAAGCAGGTAGGCTCTTCTGCGATGCCTTTTAAACGTAATCCTATAATTAGTGAAAAGATATGTTCTTTGAGCCGTATCGTAGAAGCAGCATACCAACCAGCATGGATTAATAGCTCTTCTACTTTCTTAGAGCGTAGTCTTGATGACAGTGCTAACAGAAGAATCTTCATTCCAGAGGCTTTTTTAGCTCTAGATGAAATGCTCCTTAGTGAGATAAAAATCATTGAAAAGATGTCTATCCACCCGACAGCAACAAAGAGGCTGTTAGATAACTATGGAGTTTTTGCATCTACTGAGAGGCTCTTGATGGAATTAGGAAAAAGAGGTGCTGACAGACAAGAAATGCATGAAGAGATAAGAAAAGAAAGCCTCAAAGCATGGACTCTTGTTCAAGAGGGTGAAAAAAATCCACTAAAAGAAGAGCTAGAAAACAACAAGAAGATTCTAAAGTATCTAAATAAAGACGAAATTGAATACTTCTTAAATGCAGATGGTTATATAGGGGACGCTATTAAGCGCACTAACTTAGTTGTAGAGAGAGCCAAGAGAGCACTACAAAAGTAGCTCTCTCGCCTCGTCTAGTGCGCGTGACTCATCACACTCTAGTGTTCCTCTAAAGAGTGGCTCTCTACCTCCACCTTTAAGAGATATCTTCTCTTTAAGAATGTTAAAATCTTCCTTTTTGCCAACAAAGAGGAAGGTTTTTTTCTCACCTCGTTTAAGAATAAAAAGCTTTTTATTTAAAGAGCACGCTCTTTCAATGATTGAGTCTAGATCATAGTCTGTAGAGTAAACAAAGTTTCCACTATTTATATTTTTATCTAGTTCTTCTAAAGCTAATTCAGCTTTATATCTATTGAGTTCACGTCGTAGACTCTTATTCTCTTCAATTAATTTTTCAAGTGATAAAATAAGAGTATCTTCTGAGGAACTAAGAAGTTTTTTAGCCTCCTCTATAATTGAGCTTTCACTTCTTCTTTTTTCTCTGCACTTCTCACCTACTACCCAATACGTTCGCTCGTGTCCTCTAATAGTTTCACTATAGAGGTATGCTATCTCGCCTATCTGACCTAGAGAAGAAAGATGTACACCACCACAAGCAACACAATCTAAACCATCAATAAATACAACCTTAACAGTCTCATCATCAACCTTAATTGTTCTTCTCATATGAAGGTTAAGGGCCTTCTCTCGTGGCATATTCTCTTGCCAAACACGTCTATTTTCGTTTATATACCCAATAGCTTTTTCTTCCGTGCTGAGAAGTGTGTCATGAGAAATAGAAGACCTATCTGTCTCTATTGTAATTATTCCATCTCCTTGATGAACTGCAACTGTACCAATCGAAAAAGAAGAAAATAAAATTGAAGAGATGAGATGTTGGGCCGTATGCTCTGTCATACCAAGAAAACGATTAGGCCAATCTAGTTTCAGCATTGCCTTTTCGCCTACTTTTGGCTTTTCCCCATCAATTATATGTAGTACAGAACCATCAGACTTTTGGGTATCTTTAACGAAATACTTCCCAAAATAGCCTTTGTCTCCTCTTTGCCCACCACCTTCTGGATAAAAGATAGTTTTATCTAAGATAACACCATTTTCTTTTACTTCAATTACCTCTGCCTCTACTTCTTTTAAATACGGATCTGTGTAATATAATTTTTCACTTTTCATTTTTCACTCTTCTTTCCCTGATGAGCAACAGGGAGCCCCATACTGTTGCTAATAGCACACTAAGGACACTTCTTTCCCTGATGAGCAACAGGGAGCCTTAAATGAAGCTTATAGCCAACGACACGAGCAAGTATTGTAAAAAATGCAGTAATCCAAATGTTAATTGAATTATCGAGACCAATGTAGCTCAGTAGTAGATATAAAAGAGCACCAAGAATACTAGCTGAAGCATAGAAATCTGATGTAAAGACCATCGGTATTTCTTTGGCAAACAAATCTCTCAGAACACCTCCTCCACACGCAGAAAGAGTGCCAGAAAAAATAATGCCAACAGGGATAATTGAATATGCTTGGGCCTTTTCACAGCCAAGAGCGGTAAAGAACCCTAGTCCAATAGCATCTAAAAACATAATATGGTCAGGAAAAGAGTCTACGCTAGAATTCTCTCCAATAAGAAACATTACAAGTCCAGCTACAAAGGCTACCGCAATGTAAACACTATTTTGATAGACAGCAACAGGAACTGCTCCTATAAAAACATCTCTTATCATGCCACCAGCACAACCGACAGTAATAGCAAAAACAATGACTCCCAAAAAGTCCATGTTTTTCTTTATAGCCTTTGCTGCTCCAGAAAGAGCAAAGACAAAAGTTCCAAAAACATCAAATAAAAGTAAAACACCATTATCCATACCACGTTAGAATAATCTCATTTTTCACTTTGCTCTATAGAAGCTTTTCTTTCTTTACTTAACCTATTCATTTTTTTGTCTTATATTCTCTCTAAGGAGAAAATATGGGAAAGATTAGAAGCGCTTGGGAAATTGCTCTAGAAAAAACAGAGAACATGGAAATTGACCAAGAGAAAATAAGACAAAATGCCAAAATGGATAAGATTAAGCATATAGTTGGTTCTTACCTTATCAGTGATGAGGGAGATTTTGATAAACTGAAAACTCAACTAGAAGAGTTTACACTTAAGGAGAATAGAGAAGCTCTTAAAACAACTATTCTCAACTCTCTTGTTCTTCCTCAAGAAGAAAATACAGGAGATGAAAGAAAAAAGCGTATTGCACTTCTCTTAGGCTATCTTTATCCAGAGAGAAGCGAAATAGTTGATTTGTATAACCAAATTGTTACCCACGTTAATCAATACCCTAAGCATAAAGAAGAGTTAATAAAGCAACTTAAGGCTCAACTTGAACCGATGCTTAAACAAAAAGAAGAGGCCTTAAAAGACAAGTATGGTGAAAGTGTCCACTTAACATTTGAAAGTGACAAAGAATGTATGGAAACACTAAAAAGCTATCTTGATAGGCTTTCTAACCAATACACAGAAACACTAGACGAAGCAAAAGCTCAGTTAAAAGAAATGCTTGAAGAATAAGAAGTGAAGCTACGAGGAAAAAATGAGCCTTGTAGCTTTTTCTTTTGCACATTTTACAGTTATTCGATAAATAAGGATTTATATCCTGAACAAATAGTTCTGATTTTACTTTTTTTTAACCTTATTGGTTTCAAAAAGTCCATCTTGCTCAACCCTTTGACTATAGACAAAGACTACGACTCTATATGTTAAAATAATCGTTAAGGGGGAAATTATGAACAGTAGGATTATCGATAATCAAAATGAGTTAATTGAAAAAGGTAAAAGCATTATTTCTGATGGTATTGATGCAAACTATCAACATAAAGTTGAACTAGTTTTGCTTGTTTTACAGGGTTTTAAGGTTTCTGACTTCTCCAGATTAAAAATTGTCTCAAAGTCTGCGCTAACTGGTTGGGTAAGAGATGTTGTTAATAGTGGCAATTTTGAATGCTTAAGACATTTACCAATAACAGGGAGACCAAAAAGACTAAGGGACGACCAATTAGAAGAACTTAAGAATACATTACAAAGCAACCCTGAAGACTATGGCTACGATGTATGGGATGGTAAAGCTATTCAAGAGTTTATTGAATCTTCTTATAACCAAAATATTTGCATAAGACACTGTCAAAGAATAAAAAATATGTTAACTAAAAAATAAGATGAAGCTTAATTATTAGTCTTGAAATTAGTTTAGACTGCTTGTTTTCTAATACTTAATGAAGGCAAGCAGTTTAATTTTACCTGAAAGCCCTCCTAAAGTAACTTTAATGTTCGAAACCATATCAAAAAACTTGCATATTTTCTTAAAAAATGTAGGCTTAAAGGCGTAAAAAGACTTTTTTGAATTGTTTTTTTTAGCCTTATGTGTTTTTTTGAAACTAAATTGCTATAACATTCTAAGGAGGTAGTATGGATTACTATCTAATGCACAAAGACGAAAAAGTCGCAATTTTTAATATCAATACTAGGTCTGGTGTTGTAAATAAAATCAACACTATGGAAAAAGAATTGCTTCCAATCTGTGCACAAGAAAGAATTCTGAACGATATTCAGCCTATTAAGATATGGTGGCAAAATAGAGCTGTGTCGAAAAAACAGTCAAAGATAAAGTCATTACTAGAGCAATATCAAATTCCTTCGACCGAAAAACTACTTCTCGATAATCTTGCACTCAGCTTTTCTGATTGCTATTGGGTATGTCCCAAATGTGTGGATTTAAAGTGGAAAGATGTAACACTATTTAGTAACACATTTGAAAGCAATCTCGAATTTCAGCTTAGAGCAAAGAAAGGAAGCGCACCCACTGGGAATAGCATCCATTCATTAATTGGTTCTTTTACACCTGCTGCGTCAACAGGAGGAGAACTTGAGAAAAAATGGAAGAAAACCAATGGCCAAATTTATCTTATAAAAGGCAATATGCCTGGAAACTCTTTTCAGCAGTCTTTAAACGAAGTTTTTGCATCAACAATTCATAGACAACAAGGCTTTAAAAACTATGTCGAATATCAATTGGTCAATATGGAAAAAAATATTACAGGGTGTAAATGCAAATGCTTCACGAATGAAAATGTAGAATTCATACCGGCATGGGAGCTTTTCTCAAAGTACAAGAAACCAAACAATCAAGATGCATACTTCTTTTATATAAACTGTATGGAAAGAGAGGGTATTAATAAGACTATAGCAAAAGAGTTTCTTGATTACCAAACAACAATTGACTTTCTCATAACAAATATAGATCGACACTTAAACAACTTCGGGATACTCAGAGATAGCAATACGCTAAAGACTATAGGCCCTGCCCCTATATATGATTCAGGAAACAGTATGTTATACAAGAATTACCTCGAAAGCACGCCACTGGATTTTATGTCTCTGAAGGTTAATGCTCTATGTAGCTGTGAATCATTGTTGATTTCAAAAGTTTCTGATTTTAAGAATATAGATTTTAGCAAACTGCCTACAAAGGAAAATGTTAAAGACTTTTATAAAAAAGATGAGACCTTGAGCTATAATCTAGAAAGACTAAGAGATACTTTTGAGTACAAGAAAAACATTGTTAGAATCCTATCTAAAGGAATGCCATACAAAACTGTTGAATCAGGATTAAAGCATCTTATCTCAAAAGACGAGAGAAATAACTCGACAAAGGTCATCAACCAAATCATAGAAGAAAATGGAATTGAGTCCTTTACTCACTCTTTAGAAGCAGGAAAGATAATATAAAAAAATAGGTGTTGCCGTCTTTCTGAGCTTGCAACACCAACATTTTAAGGTGTCGATCGGATTCGAACCGATGATATAACGGTTTTGCAGACCGTCCCCTTCGACCGCTCGGGCACAACACCATAACAAATGAACTTTACTCCACAGTACGACTTTTAGTCAATAGCAAAGCAAATAAAGCTTTCTGACCATCTTATAAAAGACGGCCAGAAAAGAAAAGAGACAAGACTTTCGTCTTGGTAGGCTTAAGAACAAACTGCGTTATTTAATAAAGTAGCATATTAACTCTTGTCTATAGTTTTATCGCTGTCTCCCTGTCTTTTTAACAACCATTAATACAACACGACCTAGCTAATAGTCTTCTTTTTCAGCTTGCATTTTACTCTCGCCTTTCTTTTACCCCACGCCTTTATTGTTAATTCTTGATGTGCAATTGTCAACCTCGAATTGACAGATAGCCCTGCTCTAGCTACTCTTTAATCATGAAAAAAGCATTAATTCTTATTCTGATTGCACTCTGTGCGCTATCATCATTAGCTGCAGCAAGGGAGTTTATTACCCTTGCAATGAGCTCTTCATACAACACAGCTTCAAATAATTTTGGACTAGGCTTCTTCACTCAATACCAACTCGGTGCATCAATTACAGATAGAACATCTGTCGGTTTTGGCACATATGTTGATTGCGATTTTGCGCTCATTCCTCTTGCAAAGGATCCAAATTATACAACTTTCTTATCTGTTGGAATTGGGCCTTCTGTCTCAACAGAGATTTCTGATATAACTACATTTACTGCCATTTTAGGACCACAGGTTGATTGTAGCACTGCAAAATCTGACGCTTGGGGTTATCCTGATAGAATAGGCTTTGGTGTTGGAACAACGCTTGCTCTATCGCTTATTCCTCGCTCAGAAAAACAGAGCAAAGTACAAATTGGATTCACTACTGGACTCAATGGCTTTATGACGTTCTTAGAAGACACCAATAAGCCAACATTCGGAGCAAGGCTCTTCTTTGGTTTCTCCGTTCTTCAGCCATTCTTTGGAGTCTACTATCCAGATATCTACGATGCAGTGATAGACTCTGCTTATAGATACAACTAATCAATCGCTATTTAAGCTCTTGAAGAATATTTTCTTTGAGAGTTTTTTTATTGCCTTAAAAGAACTATCTAGACGAATTAAGGATGTTGTCTTTGTTCTCTTTAGTAATAGGCCATCACTTCTTACCTCTGTTGAATAGAAACCTAAAGATGCAATCTTTGCTGAATCTACTGAAGTATAACTATTAGCTATGTAAAGCACACGTGTTTCGCCACTTTGGAGAACAAAGTTCTCATTTCCTCTCTCGCCAGAAGCAAAGCCAAGAGATAGTGATCTTATTTGAGGGGTTGCCCCATCAAAAAGAGCCCAAGGTGAGTCCATACGACCATACCAATTTTCGCCAATCGTACAATAAGGAAAACTATATTCGTTCTCACTCTCTTTTTTAGGAGTAAATACAAAGAAACCCATTTGGTCTTCAGGATTAATAGCACCAACCCAAGAAAGAGAAGAAGCATCAACATCACCCATTATATAGTCATATGTTCCAGTTGGAGAAGGAACAACAGAGGCGTCAGCATAACCTCCTTTAAGGAGAGGTGCTTTTTTCAAGTCGTCGAATCTTACCTTTGGAACAAATCTATTTACTCCAGATTCTCTATACGTAAGAGGATAAACAGAAAAGTTGCTAGCATTCGTACTTATGCTTGTTCCCCTCTCAATTAAAGGAGCAGAGAGCATGGAAACCCATTTGGCACTACCCTTTATTGGGTTTTCGCCATAATTGTTGATGCTAAGAGCTGTATAAATAACATCTTCTTCAGGAAGGATTAAATCAACTCTGCCTATCTTATATTTGTTGTTCTCAGCGCGAGACTTCATCTCACTATATTGCCATACACCACCAAACTCGTCCTCTGTGCCATAGCGTCTGAGAGTCCAGTAGGTATTTGAAGTATTAATTACATCATCACTATTGGATGGAAAATTGAAATATGCACCACCTGCTTGATATAGGCCTTGGTTCATTCTCCACCACTGACCATTATCATCAGACATTACGCCACTTCCAGTTCCCCTAAAATAAGGAAGAGCTAAAGAAGAGGTACGAGCGCCATTAATATTACGAACGCTCATCTCAAGAATAATCTCTCCTTGGTCCTCAATAAGAGCAGAAAAGCTTTCATTTGACATATAGGTTGCATATCTTCCCTCCCAAAGGGAGAGTCTTCTTATATCCATACAAATATATTAACACAGAAAATATAAAAAAGGTTACTTATAGCTCGGCAATGACAAATTACTTTCTTTGACTTATTATTAAATCACGGAGATAAAAATGATTGCAGAAAAAAATGGTGTATTCTTTATAGAAACAGAAAATACTTCTTATGTCTTCAGTGTCCAAGAAACTGGCTATGCTGAACATATCTATTATGGGAAAAAACTAAGAAATATCGAAGAATCTCTTTCTGCAATAAGAGAAAAACACCTAAAAGCTCCCAAAATGAGTACTCTCGCTTCAAGCCAATTCAGTGAATATACTCTAAATGATTCTCTTTTAGAGTTTTCATTTGAAAGTAGAGGAGATTACAAAACACCTCTTGTTGCCTTATCTTGGGGAGAAAGAGGAGACAGAAGTATTAACTTCATCTATTCTTCTCACTCGATTTCAAGTGGAATAATTCGCTTTAAAGGGCCCAAAATGCCTCAAGCAATCGCAACTGAAGAAGAAGCAGAAACACTTAAAGTAGAATATGAGGATAAGAGTCGAAGTATAAAGCTAATAACCTATTACACTGCTTTTTATCATAGTAATGTAATAACTCGTAGAGTTGAGATAGTTAATAATTCAAACGTTCCTCTAAAGGTACGTTCACTATACTCTCTTCAACTAGATTTAAGAGCAACAAAAACAAAGGTAACTTCTTTTTCTGGCCCTTGGGGAAGAGAAAAAGTTGAGAGAACAAGAGAGCTAGATGATGGCGGTTTCTTTGTCGAATCTCGTGCTATTATGAGTGGCGAAGCTGACTCTACAGTAATTGTTGAGGATGGCTCTAACACCTATGCCGTTGGCCTTCTCTACTCGGGAGCATTCAGAACTAGCCTATACCAAACGCCTGAAGGCATAACACATATTACCACAGGTATTAATCCAGCTCTTTTTAGTTGGAAACTCGAAAGCAAAGAAGCATTTGAATCACCTGAAGCTATTCTCACATACTCTGAAAACGGAAAAGAAGGAGTTGGAATAAGACTAAGAAGATTCACAGAAGAGCACATAAGACGAGGAAAGTGGAAGAATAGGATGAAGCCTCTTGTTCTCAACACTTGGGATTCTTTAGGTTTTGATCCAGATGAAAGCGATGTGCTAAAAATGGCAAAAGAAGCTAAAAGCTTAGGACTAGAAGCTATTTGCATCGATGATGGATGGTTCGGCTCTAGAGATGATAACACTACAAGTCTCGGCGATTGGTATGCTGACACACGTCACTTCCCTTCTGGAATTAAAGACCTAGCAAATGAAGTCCACTATTTAGGCTTGATGTTTGGATTGTGGTTCGAAATGGAAGGTCTAAGCGAAAGAAGCATGCTATATAAAACTCATCCAGATTGGGTTATAGGACGAAATAATGCAGATTGTGCAATTGGAAATAATCAGCAATTATTAGATATTACTCGCTCTGATGTTCAAGAATGGGTTATTGCTACCATTTCTAGAATTATTGAATCAGCAAATATTGATTATATAAGATGGAGTATATCGCGCTTCCAAGGCGATATGTGGTCAAACGTTGGAAAGGACAATATTGACTCATTTGCCCATAGATATGTTCTGGGCTTATATCATATTCTCGATACAATAACAAAGGGCTACCCTAATCTCTATATTGAGATGACAGCACGTGGAGCAATGCGTTTTGATTACGGAATGCTCTCTTACGCATCTTCTATCCTTTCAACAGAATGTAGCGATTGTTTAATGAGTCAAAAAACAATTGAGAGCGAAGCTCTTATTTATCCACTCTCTGTAATGAGCAGAGTCCTTTCATCTAATCCCGATAAATATACTTCTAGGTCTATCGAAGGAGAAACAAAGTTTAACTGTTCAATTTTTGGGGTTCTCGAATACTCATTAAATCCATTGGAACTCTCTAAAATAGACAGCTTTATTCTTAAGCAACAAATCGATTTCTATAAAGCTTATAGACCACTTCTACAGTACGGAACATTTAAGAAGGTAGAAGATAATGAAGAAAAGACTATTTGGAGTGTATCTAATGGTGATAGTTCTGTAATCATTTTGCTTTACTATCTAAAGAAGTCAAACATAAATACAAGTGCAGAAAAGCTATATGTAGAGTGTGCAAATGAAAACTATGATTATTCATTCATGGCAAGAAATCATTTGCAAAACAAGATTGATCTTGTACTGAAGCCTCAAGAAATTGAATGCTACAATGCCTCTGGAGATGCTCTAAAATGGGCAGGAATATCATTATCTGACAACATAAGTGGAAATGGTTGGGAAGATGGTATGAGAACACTACAAGATAACAACTCAAGACTCTACATTATTAAAAGAAAAGAGGAAAACAAGTGAACAAAATAGTAGTAGCTGGAGGTGGCGTCTTTGGCACGGCATGTGCCGAACGTCTAACCTGGAATAAAGAAAATAAGGTAATTATTCATACTATTGAAGAAGATGTCTTTAATGATATAAACAATAACCACCAAAATACCAAGTATTTTCCGACAAAGTTTTTGTCGCAAAAACTAAGTGCAACTATGGATGATTCTGTTTTTTCTGATGCAGATGTAATACTTTTGGTTCTTCCTTCTAAGGTTATTGTCCCATTTTCAGAAAGAATAGCAAAAAATGTTAAGAACAACCCATTAATCATTAATCTTGCGAAAGGAATGAGCGAAGAAGGGGCATTCATTACAGAAGATATCCCATTTGAAAGAAGGGCTAGCATGAAAGGGCCTTCCTTTGCAATTGAAACAATGAATGGCTTTCCTACCTCCTTTACTTTTGGAGGAAGATATGAGGACTATACATACTTTAAAAATAACGTGCTTCCATACACAGGCTTCACTCTTGACTGGACGAGTGACACACGATCTGTTGAACTCTGTTCAATACTAAAAAATATGTATGCAATAGCAATAGGCCTCGTTTCTGGAAAATATGGTTCGCCAAATGTTGATTTCCTTGTTTATACAAAAGCAGTAAGGGAAATGAGAGCCCTACTTAATCTCTATTCTTGTGATGAAAATACAATTTTCTGCTATTGCGGACTTGGAGACTTAGGACTAACAGCTCTTAATGATTTATCACGAAATAGAACATTTGGCATGCTCATAGGTAAAGGCTTTTTGTTCAATGAAGAGAAAAATGCAGCAACAGTAATAGAAGGAAAAAGAACAATTGACCTTATTGCGAGAAAAGTTATGAACGAAGGCCTTGAAGCTGATTTCCCATTAGTTATGAGTCTCTACAAACTACTATACAAAGATGGAAAATTAAATGATTATTTCTTATCTGTATTGGAGTAAATTGTGGACAAAATAAAGAGAAGAGAGAACCTCCAGTCGCTCTTAGTGCTAGCTTTTCCTATTGTTTTAGAGGAGATTCTTTCGACTCTATTACAATATGTTGATACAGCGATGGTTGGACGCTTAGGCGCAAGAGCAACAGCATCAGTAAGCTTAACAAGCACTGTAAACTGGCTCATTTATTCGTTTTTTTCTTCCTTCGCAATTGCTCTTGGAGCAATCATCAGCAAAGCACTTGGAGAAAAGAATTATAAGAGAATAAAAGAAGCCTCTACTCTTAGCTTCTCTCTTTCTATAGTACTAGGCTTAATTATTTGCCTCCTAGCTACTACACTTAGTCCATTCATTCCAAAATGGATGAATGCTTCAGTTGATATACAGAAGGATGCATCGTCATATTTCTTTATCATCTCATTAGCTATTCCTTTTAGGGCTTTTATTATTCTTGCTGCCTCTGCAATGCGAGCAATAAAGAACTCTAAAACTCCTATGTATATTAACTTAAGTGCAAATATACTTAATATTGGCTTAAACTATTTGTTAATATATACAGCATCTTTAGGGGTTACAGGTGCAGCTTTAGCAACATTAATATCATATGCTTTAGCCTCTGTTGTCATAGCAATTATTTGGAAGAAAATGGAGATAATTAGCTATGAAAAAAACTATATAATACCAGATAAAGCACTAATAAAAGAGACATTCACAATAGCCCTACCAGCAGTCGCAACAAATGCAACAAGTTGTTTTGGTCACATCGTCTTTGCTTCCCTTGTTTCATCAATGGGAACTATTGTATTCGCAGCTCACTCTATTGCACTATCTGCTGAAACAATATTCTACGTACCAGGATACGGCTTAAGAGGTGCAACCTCAACTCTTATTGGAGTATCTGTTGGAGAAAAGGATGAAGATAAGTTTAAGGTTATCGAGAGACAATCTATGATACTCACTATCCTTATGATGAGCTTCACAGGCCTCCTTTTATTCTTATTTGCTCGTCCTATAATGGGCTTCTTTACTCCAGATGAAGAAGTAATAAGAGAGGGAGCATCAATACTAAAGCTAATTGCATTTACCGAACCACTCTTTGGTCTAATGATAGTATCTGAAGGAATCTATTATGGACTTGGAGAAACAAAATACACGTTCTATATCGAAACCATTGGTGCATGGGGAATAAGAATTCTCTTTTCTCTAATAGCCATAAAAGTATTTAATGTAAACCTTTTTGGTGTTTGGATTTGCATGGCTTTAGACAACTCGTTCAGAGCTTTAGGCCTTGCTATTCCTCTGTTTATGAAGAAAGGAAACAAACTATTTAAAAAGAGAACTGAATACAAAGCTATATGAGCAATAATCAAATCGAGCTTAGAGAGTATCAAACATCTGACTTAAAGGAAATAAGCGAACTTTTCTATCAAACTGTTCATTGTGTTAACAGCAAAGATTATAGCAAAGAACAATTAGATGTTTGGGCAACTGGAAATGTAGATGTAACTTCATGGAATAAATCATTTTTAGAGCATAAAACAATTGTTGCTATTATAAACAACAAGATTGTTGGCTTTGGCGATATAGACAAAACTGGCTATCTCGATAGACTTTATGTGCATAAAGATTATCAAGCACAGGGCATTGGCTCTGCTATTTGCAATGCTCTTGAATCAGATTTTAAAGATAAAAAAAATCATAGTCCATTCATCTATTACTGCAAAACCTTTTTTCCTCAAGCGAGGCTATAATGTTGTCAAAAAACAAGAAGTTATAAGAAATGGAATTGCGCTCACAAATTATGTAATGGTAAAAGATGCCCATATGGATTGAAGAGGCAAAAGAACAATTCCTTAACAAAAATGGCTGTATACAACCTAAATATCTCATTTTTGTATATCAGCCACTATTAAAACTTAAAGTAGATAAATCAAAGCTTATTTAATTTTTCTTTGAATTTTTCTTCTGATAATCCAGACTCCTCAACAGCTTTTTCTAGAGTAAGGTA
>JBNMJW010000007.1:0-27616 GCA_050874025.1 Candidatus Ornithospirochaeta sp. | reverse complement strand
GTATAGAGAGTCCTAGCGCCTCAAGCTCAGGCTCTATACCTGCTAAAAATCCAGAGCCTAAGAAGAGAGGAAGGAAGAGAACCAAGCCTCTTCCTGACCCAAGCGCATCAAAGAAAAAGAGAGGTAGACCTAGAAAGAATCCTGTTTCAGAGACTCTATAGTACAATAAATTGGGGAAGTTTTAATAATGAAAAAAATAGAAATATATCATCAAGTGTGAGACTAAAAACTAGCTTACATGCTTGATGATATTTTATTATCTTTTGTGGAATCTTTATAAATATCGGTTAAAATTTTTCTAGGTAAAAGCTATGGATATTAAAAAAATACTAAATGAAATGACGTTGGAAGAAAAGGCTAGTCTTTGTTCTGGCTTGGATAATTGGCATACCAAAGCTGTGAAGCGCTTAGGTTTAGATTCTATATTAATGTGTGATGGTCCTAGTGGTATTAGAAAAGAAAATCCAGAAAAGCCTGGAACATCATTTTCAGCTATTTGTTATCCAACAGGTTCTACGTTAGCCTCTACTTTTAACCCTGAAATTGCAAAAGAATTAGGTGACAGGCTAGGTAAAGAGGCTATTAGCCAAGACATCCATACGCTTTTGGGTCCAGCAATAAATATTAAGAGAACACCATTAGGTGGAAGAAATTTTGAATATTTATCAGAAGATCCATTTTTGGCAGGCTCAATTGCTGCTGAATATGTTAAGGGTGTTCAAGAGAATAAAGTTGGTGTTAGTGTTAAGCACTTTGCTTGCAACAACCAAGAATACATGAGAATGAGTACAAGCGCAAACGTAAGTGAAAGAGCGTTAAGAGAAATATATTTTCCTGCTTTTGAAAAAACAGTCAAAGAAGCCCATCCTTGGACTGTGATGTGTTCATACAACAGAATAAATGGTTGTTATTCCTCAAAGAACAAATGGCTTCTTAGTACAGTTCTTCGTTCAGAATGGGGATTTGATGGCATTGTTATGACAGATTGGGGGGCTCTATGTGATAGAGTTGAGTCTTTAAAGAGTGGAACTGAACTAGAAATGCCATCTTCAAGAGGTATAAGAGATAAAGAGATTGTTAAGGCAGTCAAAGATGGAACACTCTCTATTGAAGAATTAGATAGAGCTGTTATGAGATTATTAGTTTGGATAAGTCGCTCTGAAGGAAGAAAAAAAGAGCCTTTTGATTACGTGAAAGGACATAATCTTGCAATAAAAATAGCTCAAGAAGGTGCAATTCTTTTAAAAAACGACGACAGTCTATTACCTCTAAAAGAGGGAGAAAAGATAACTGTTTTTGGAAGTTTTGCTAAAGACCCAAGAATACAGGGTGGTGGATCAAGTAGGGTTAATCCACACTTAGTTAAATCTCCGTTATCTATTTTAAAAGAGAGATCTAATGTTACATATTATCCTGCTTGGAGTGACAACGGTGAAGAATGCGACAGTGAAAGAAAAAAAGAGGCTTTAGATGCAATAAAGACTAGTGGTAAAGTTGTTATTTTTGCTGCTCTCCCAGACTCATTTGAGTCAGAAGGCTTTGATAGACATTCGCTATCTCTTCCAGAGTGTCAAAAGGATTTAATCAGAGATGCTTCTAAACTAAATAAAAACATTATCGTTGTTTTATTTAATGGAAGTGCTATTGAGATGGATTTTAAAGATAGTGTAAAAGCGATTCTTGAAATGAATTTACCTGGAGAAGGCGTTGCTGAAGCTGTTAGCTCACTTCTTTTTGGCGACATAGATCCAAGTGGAAGACTTAGTGAAACATATCCACTAAAGCTAGAGGATAATCCAAGCTATCTTAATTATCCTGGTGATGGCCGAGATTGTGATTACAAAGAGGATATTTATGTTGGATATAGATATTACGATACAAAAAAGATGGATGTCCTTTTCCCATTTGGCTATGGCTTGAGCTATACGACATTTGCTTTATCTGAATTAAGCGTAGAAAAAAAGGAAGATATCGTTAACGCTAAAGTTAAGATAAAAAATACCGGAGAAAGAAAAGGAAAGAGCGTTGTCGAGTTGTTTATAAAGCCAGGAAAAATGAGAAAAAATAGGCCGTATCACGAACTAAAGGGCTTTAAAAAGGTTGAATTAGAGCCTAATGAAGAGAAAGCAGTAGGATTTACTCTTACTAGAAGAGACTTTTCTTACTGGGAAGAGAAGTTAAACTCTTGGTATGTGGAAAGCGGTGAATATACAATTGAAGTAGGATTCTCTAGTCGTGATGTAATCCTTGAAAAAACTATAACTATCGCCTCAGATCCTCTTCCATTTATCCTAGATGAGGCTACGACGCTCTCTGAAGTTATTAGCCATAACAAATTCGATAAGCTAGGCGAATATGGTAATAAGCTTATAAAGAATCTTGATGGAAGTAAGGATGAAACAGTTTTAAAAGGAGAAGCTGCACTTGGTATGATAAATAGTCTTCCTTTGTATTCAATCTATTCATATGATGATTTCGAAGAAGGGACTCTAGAAAAAATAAGAGAGAGATTGAAAGAAAAATAAATGTTTCTTTAAATAGTAATTTATCTGAGAAAAATAGTTGACATTTGTTTCTTTTAATAGTAACAATATTGTTATCTAAAGTGGAGGACACATGAAAAAGCTATTTTTCCTTTGGCGCTAGTCGCCGTTAAGAACTTATTTTTCAGATAAAAACTATTAAAAAGGAAAAATTAAAATGAAAAAAATTATTATTTTTGTATTATGTGCGCTTCTTTCAATAACAACTATTTTTGCCATGGGAGGCAAAGAAGAAAAGGTAAATGGCAATAGCTACAAAATTGGTATTTGTAACTATGTAGATGATGCTTCTCTCAACCAGATTTGTGAAAGCATAAGAAGTCAACTCTCTGAAATAGGAAAAGAGAGTGGTGTTACGTTCAACGTTCTCTATGATAATGCTAATGCAGACCAAAATGTAATGGCTCAGATTATTGCAAATTATACAGCAGAAAGTGTTGATATGATGATTGCAGTAGCAACACCTGTTGCGATGGCTATGGAGATAAATAGCCAAGAAACAGGTATTCCTGTTGTCTTTGCTGCAGTTTCAGATCCAATTGGCGCAGACATTGTTGAATCAATGGAAAAGCCAAATGCAAACATTACTGGTACAAGTGATAGCTTAGATACAAAAGCTATCTTTAATCTTATTTTTGCCTATGATAACTCTATCGATAAAGTTGGTCTCTTATACGATATAGGTCAAGATTCTTCTACTAAGGCAATTAAGGAAGCAAAGGCTATTCTAGAAGAGAAGGGAGTAGAGGTTATTGAAAAAACTGGAACGACAGTAGATGAAGTTGTTCTGGCTTTGGATTCACTTATTGCATCGGGTGTTAAGGTTATTTTTACACCTTCAGATAACACAGTAATGACAGCAGAGTTATCTATATATGAAAAGATGAAAGATAGCAAAGTTGCACACTTTACAGGTGCTGATTCATTTGCTCTTAATGGTGCTTTCCTTGGCTATGGAGTTGACTATACTAATCTTGGAAAAGAAACAGCTAATATCGTGGCTGATATCTTACTAAATAAGAAAGATATATCTTCATACCCAGTTAAAACTTTCGATAATGGAACTGCCACAATTAATAGAGAAGTTGCTTCTGCTTTTGGTTATAGCGAAGAAGATTTAACTAAGCTTTTCTCTCCATATTGTACTAAGGTTCAATTTATTGATACAGCAGAGAGCTTTTAAGTATGCAAATCTTTTCTCTACTATCGACAGCGTTTGAATTAGGATTAATTAATTCTCTTACAGTTTTAGCATTGTTTCTAAGCTATTCAATGTTAAACGTATGTGACTTGTCTACAGATGGCTGCTTCACTCTTGGAGCAGTTGTCTCTTCTGTTGTTGCACTTTCAGGTCACCCATATTTTTCAATAATATGTGCACTTCTTAGCGGTGTTCTTTCAGGTTTGGTAACATCACTTCTCCAAACTAAAATGGGGATAGACAGTCTGCTTTCTGGTATTATTGTTAATACAGGACTCTATTCAATTAACATTGCAATTATGGGTGGATCCTCCTTGTTAAACTTAAACAAAACAGAAACAATATTTACAAAAATTAGAGGTGCTTTATCTCAAACTCCATTAGCTCCTTTTTATAAGTTAATAGTTGCACTTTTATTTGTTACATTAGCTGTTTTGTTTTTATCTTTTTTTCTAAGAACAAGACTTGGCTTAGCTATAAGAGCAACAGGAGACAATCCCTTTATGGTCTCTTCTTCAAGCATTAACCCTGTTAACACAACAATCATTGGCTTGTGCATCTCTTCTTCATTGACAGCACTATCTGGAGCACTTTTAGCTCAAAGTCAGAAATCTGTGAATGTTAACATAGGTTCAGGCATGGTCACGATAGCTCTTGCTTCTCTTCTTATAGGAAGGACATTCTTAGGAAAAGGTGGAATAACAAAGAAGGCAATTGGTGTTGTACTAGGTTCAATTATTTTCCGCTTGGTATATACAATAGCTCTCCGCTTCAGACTACCTGCTTATATGCTTAAACTTGTATCATCCGTAATTGTTATAATTGCTATCTCTGGTCCATATTTCAAGAAAAAGTACCCTGAGTTAAAGAGAATAAGAGAAGCACAGAGGATAAGTAAAAATGCTTGAAATAAAAAACATATCTAAAACATTTAATAAATCTACAGTCTTTGAAAAGGTTGCTTTGAATAATCTCAGTTTAACAGTTAATGATGGTGATTTTATTCCAATTATCGGTGCAAATGGTGCTGGAAAATCCACACTTTTCAATGCTATATGTGGTTCATTCTTAACAGATAGTGGTCGTATTATTTTAGATGGGACAGATATTACATTAATGCCTCCTCATATTAGGGCAAAGAAGATAGGACGATTATTTCAAGACCCAATGAAGGGATCTGCTCCAGGAATGAGCATTGAAGAGAATTTATATCTTGCTTCTGGCTATGGTGGATGGTTAAGTCGACCTAAAAAGAAAGATAGAGAAATCTTTAGAGAGAAATTGAGTCTCTTGGGAATGGGCCTTGAAGACAGAATGGATCAACCTGTAGGCCTACTTAGTGGAGGGCAACGTCAAGCTTTAACTCTCCTAATGGGGACAATTAATCCACCATCTCTTCTTCTATTAGATGAGCATACAGCAGCATTAGACCCAAGAAGTGCAGAAATGATATTAGAGTTAACAAAGAAGATTGTTAGTGAAAATAAGATTACTTGTCTTATGATTACTCATAATATGCAATCAGCACTTGATTATGGTAATAGAACCATAATGATGAATAAGGGAACAATCATCTACGATGTAAGTGGAGATGAACGAAAAAAACTAACAGTTCCTTTGCTCTTAGAAAAGTTTAAAGAAAATTCAGGCAAAGAGCTTGATAACGACAGAATGCTAATGAATTAATAAGAATAGGGACAGTTCAAATGTTGCATGCAATATGATTGGAAGCCACATTGCCCCTGACCATTTTTTTGCAGCATATAATAAATAATGCAAAAGAATAGAGATAATAACATTTGGTAGACAAGATAAAAGGACGTTCATCGAAAAACCATATCTCGCAAATGGAAGTGCTGTTTGGTAAAGTCCATACATCAGGGCTGGTACAACCACGATGATGGCTCGAGGAAAATAAGAACGCTCTAAGAATGAAGGTAAAAGGCCACGATATAAAAACTCTTCGAAGAAGGCAATAAAAAAGAGGTAATAGAACCAAGTATAAGCCCCTCGTGGTGCAGGTTTTATAACCTCTGCTGAAAGTGGCATCAAAAATGCATATATTGTTGTTATAGTTAGAGTTAGAATATATCTATCTGGTTTAATATAATCTAGTTTTTTTCCAAATGCACTACGATATTTCAAAAGAGAGCCAAGAAATATAAGAAGCATAGGCAGTGAAAGAATTAGGTTAGTAAAGAAAAGTGGAAGATAACCTAGTGGAGATACAACGTATTCGATTATTCCTTCTTGCCTAAAAGAATAGGTTACAACCAATGCCCATATGTATTGTAAAAGCGCATAGGCAATGGCTAGGTAAGCATAGATGTTTCCTTTTCTATCTTGTTCTCTGTTCATCGTACAAATAATAGTTCGATTTAAAAAAGAGAGCAACTGAATAGTGTTTACTTTAGTACATTAAAGTGATAAAGTACTAAAGTAAAGGTGAATTATGGATAAACAAGAATTAAAGAAACAGTTTTATAAGGCAATACTTTCACTAAAAAACCCAGAGGAGTGTGAAGCTTTTTTTTCTGATATTTGTACTATAAAGGAACTTGATGACCTATCCTCGCGACTTGAAGTTGCAAAGATGCTTAAAGATGGGTTGAATTACCAAGAAATTACAGAGAAAACAAGCGTTTCGTCTGCAACTATAAGTCGTGTTAATCGTGCTTTGGAATATGGGAAAGATGGCTATAAAAAGGTTTTAAAAAGGCTAGAGGACAAATGAAGTATAGCTTTACAAAAGAAGAAGAAACCCTTTTTACACTTCGCTATATATGGGGTGAAAAAGGCTACAAAAAGTATCGTTTAAGCCAAGCAGAGGAATATGATTTTTATGTACGAAATAAAGAGTTTCTAGACAACAGAGAAATAATTTCTTTTACAGATAAAGATGGAGTATTAATGGCCTTAAAACCAGATATTACTCTGTCCCTTGTTCGAAGTATAGAAGATAAAGAGTCTGAGATACAAAGAATAATGTACTTTGAAAATGTCTATCGTATTCCTCAACTCTCAGAGTCTTTCAAAGAGATTATGCAAACGGGACTTGAATGCTTTGGTCCGTTAACAAAAAAAGAGATAGTTGAAGTTGTAGCTTTAGCACAGGAGAGCTTGGGAGTAATCAACTCTAACTATTATCTATCCATTTCACATATGGGAGTAATTAACAGTCTTTTAAATGGAATAGATAAAGAAGATTGCGAGATAATCATTGAAAATTTAAAAAGAAGAAATATTTCAAAGTTAAGGAAACTAATAGATGAGAAAGAATACTTAAAAAGAAATGTTGAATGCTTAATAACTCTATTAAGTGAGACCCTTAATAAGAGAGAAATATGCGCTTATCTACGAAATAATGATGTTGATAAAGAGTCAATAGTTGAGTTAGAAGCCATCATAAATGAAAATAATAGCGAAAGAATTGTCTTTGACTTTTCTCAGCTTGGTGCTTTTGGCTATTATAATGGGCTTATTCTTAAAGGCTATATCTCTTCTTCTCCTATTCCTATTTTACGGGGAGGTGAATACTCTTTGCTTCTTAAGAAAATGGGAAAGAAAATCAAAAGAGCAATCGGCTTTGCTCTTTATATGAATGAAATTGAGGAGAGAGAAGATGATTAGTATAGCACTACCAAAAGGAAGACTTGGAGAGAAGGTCTATTCACTTTTTGAAAAAGCAGGCTACTCTGTTGATAGTTCACTTTTTTCCTCAAGGCAACTTGTTTTTACAAATGAAGAAAAGGACGTCAGATATTTTTGGGTTAAACCAACAGATGTTCCAATCTATGTTACTCGTGGAGTTGCCGATCTAGGTGCAGTTGGACTAGATACTCTCTCTGAGACAAAGCCAGATGTATATGAGCTTTTAGACTTAAAACTTGGCAAATGTTCACTTTGTATTGCATCAACTAAAGACTATAGTGAAAACAATAACAAAAGAATAAAAGTTGCAACAAAATATCCACATTTGAGTAAGGAGTATTACTTAAAAAAAGGAAAAGATATTGAGATTATTAAATTAAGCGGCTCAATTGAAATAGCTCCACTACTGGGTCTTTCAGACTGTATTTGCGATATTGTTGAAACAGGTACAACGCTAAAAGAAAACAATCTATTTATCTACGACACAGTAATGCAAATATCTGCATATTTAATAAGCAACAAGAGTTCATTTTTGTTTCATAAAAAAGAGATTTTAGAAATAAAAGAAAAGCTAGAAAAAATTGTGGAGGAAAAAAATGATTAAAATATATAACTACAATGAAGTTAATAAAAAAGAAATTCTTAGTCGTGAAGCTCTAGAAATAGATGTTACTCCACAAGTTAAAGAGATAATTGATAATGTAAAAAAGAGAGGCGATGAGGCCCTTTTTGATTATACATATCGTTTTGATAACGCAAAGCTTGAATCATTACTAGTTACAAAAGAAGAGATTGCAGATGCTCTAGATAAAACAGATAAAGAGTTTATTAGAATTCTAGAAAAAGCAAAAAAAAGAATAACCAATTATCATGAAAAACAAAAAAGAAATTCTTTTATAATTAGTGAGGAAAATGGAGTAATTCTTGGTCAAAAAATAGTTCCTCTTGAAAGAGTTGGAATCTATGTTCCAGGCGGAAGTGCTCAATATCCATCGACTGTATTAATGGATGCTATTCCTGCAAAGATTGCTGGATGTAAAGAAATTATTATGGTTACTCCTCCCCAAAAAGATGGTTCTATAGACTCTTCTATACTTGCCGCTTGTTACATTGCAGGTGTAGATAGAATCTACAAGGTTGGAGGTGCACAAGCCATAGCTGCTCTTGCTTATGGAACAGAAACTATTAAAAAGGTTGATAAAATAGTTGGACCTGGAAATATCTTTGTTGCAACTGCAAAGAAAATGGTCTCTTCAACTGTATCAATTGACATGGTTGCTGGCCCAAGTGAGATATTAATAATTGCCGAAGATAATTCGTCTAGTAGAATTCTTGCTTCTGATTTACTCAGTCAAGCCGAGCACGACAAAAACGCAACAAGTGTACTTTTAACAACATCCTTGTCTCTTGCAAAAGAGACTCAAAAAGAAATTGAAAGACAATTAGAACTTCTTCCTCGTAAAGACATAGCGAGAGCTTCTATAGAAAAAAATGGAAAGATTATTGTGTTCAAAACACTTGATGAAGCTATTGAAATAAGTAACTTGATAGCGCCAGAGCACTTGGAGCTTTTCATTACTGACCCATTTAGTAAGTTAGACAAAGTAACTAATGCAGGCTCTGTCTTTTTAGGTAAATCGACCCCTGAAGCTTTAGGTGACTATATGGCTGGGCCAAATCATACTTTGCCAACACTTGGTTATGCTAGATTTTCTTCTCCACTAAGCGTGGATGATTATATTAAGAAATATCAATTTACTTACTACACGCCTTCAGCTTTGGAAGAAGACATTGATGATATTGCTTATTTTGCTCGTAAAGAGGGCTTAGAGGGCCATGCAAGAAGCGTTTTGTCGAGGAGAGATGATAATGAGTAAGTATTTTTCTAATCTGCTTTCTTCGATTAAACCTTATACTCCAGGAGAACAACCAGATACAAATAGTAAATATATAAAACTAAACACAAATGAATCTCCTTTTCCGCCAAGAGAAGAGATTGTAAGAAAAGCAGAACAAATAGTTAGGAGTTATAACTTATACTCAGATCCCTCCCTTACTATGTTAAGAGAAAGCATTGGTAAGTGTTGTGGTGTAGAGAAAGAGTGTATAACATGTTCAAATGGTTCTGATGAACTTCTTCTATTTTCTTTTCTCGCATTTGGTGATAGAGAAAAAGGTATAGTTTCTTCAGATATAACATATTCATTTTATTCAACGCTTACTGCACTATTAAATATTCCTTTAAGTGAAGTTCAACTCGATGAAAGCTTTAAAATTCAAATTGAAGAACTAAAAAGAAGAGAAGGAACTATTGTTATTGCTAACCCTAATGCACCAACAGGAATTGCATTAAAGAGAGATGAAATAGAGAGTTTAGTTAGTTCTAATCAAAACAGAATTGTAATAGTTGATGAGGCATATGTTGATTTTGGGGGAGAAAGTTCTATTTCTTTAACAAAAAAATATCCGAATCTTGTTGTTATAAAGACATTCAGTAAATCTCTGTCTCTGGCTGGACTTCGACTTGGTTATGCAATTAGCAATGAAGAACTAATAAATGACATAGAAAGGGTAAGAACATCTATTAACCCATATAATATAAATTCATTCTCTCTCACTGTTGGTTCGTTAGTGATTCAAGACAAAGATTATAATGAGAAAAACATTAAAACAATAATTCAAAACCGAGAAAATACATCTAAAAGCCTTAAAGAGCTCGGTTTTGATGTTCTTGATTCTTCTTCAAATTTTCTCTTTATCTCGCACAAGAAACTTAATGGAGACGAACTCTATCAAAAACTAAAACAAAGAGGAGTTCTTATTAGGCACTTTGACAAAGACAGAATAAAGAATTGGAATCGTGTTTCAATTGGCAAAAAAGAAGATATGGATGAGTTTATTAGACTCACAAAGGAGATTCTAGATGAGAAAAAGTGAGAAAAAAAGAACGACAAAAGAAACAGATGTTTTTGTTTCTTTAAATTTGGATGGTACTGGTGAGTATAAAATAGATTCATCTATCGGATTTTTAGATCACATGCTTACGCTTTTTGCTGTTCATTCTGATATTGATTTAGAATGTAAGTGCATCGGAGACAATTATGTAGATGATCACCACAGTACTGAAGATATTGCAATTGTACTTGCTGAGTGTTTTAAAGAAGCCCTAGGAGATAAAAGAGGTATTAAAAGATACTCAAGTATCCTTCTTCCAATGGATGAAGCATTAGTTTCTGTTGCTTTAGATATATCAAATAGAGGATACCTATCTTTCTGTGTTGATTTTCCAACAGAGAAAATAGGCACATTCGACTCTCAAAACATAGAAGAGTTCTTTGCTTCTTTTTGTAGATACTCATCAATTACACTCCACATTGATCTCATAAGAGGCAAAAATTCTCACCACATTGCTGAGGCTATTTTTAAAGCTTTTGCTCGTGTAATAAAAGAAGCTATTTCTATAGATGATAAGAAGAAAAACATAATCCCCTCAAGTAAAGGAGAGCTTTAATGACAGGCATAATAGATTACGGTGTTGGTAATCTTTTCTCTCTCTATTCTTCTCTTAAGTTTCTAGGTGAAGATGTTTTTATGATTAGAGAGGAAAAAGATTATGAAAAGTGCGAAAGGATTATCCTTCCTGGGGTTGGTTCTTTTATTCCTGCTCGAGATAAGCTAAAAGAAAGTGGATTAGAAGATGGCTTATATAGAAGTGTTGAAAAGGGAAAGCCTCTTCTAGGAATATGCTTGGGTATGCAGCTTCTTTTAGAGGAAGGAGAAGAGGAAGGAAAGAAAGAAGGCTTGTCTTTAATCCCTGGCAATGTAAAAAGTATTAAAAATATAATCCCAAAAAGGAATAAAATACCACATATGGGTTGGAATAATCTGAGTATTACTAAACCTAGTAGACTTTTTACAAAAGTAAACAATGGTGACTATGTCTATTTTGTACATTCATATTCTGCTCAGGATTGCTTAGCCAACACTACAAGCATTACAGATTATGGTGCGTCATTAGTTGCTAGTGTAGAGAAAGATAATGTTTTCGGAGTTCAATTTCATCCTGAAAAAAGTGGGGAAGTTGGTTTAAGAATACTTTCATCTTTTTTGGAGATAAAATAATGAGAATATACCCTGCAATTGATATCCTAGATAAAAGTGCTGTAAGACTTTTCAAAGGCAATTACTCCAATAAAACTATCTATTCAAATAACCCCTTAGAGATTGCGATAAATATGGAAAAAAAAGGGGTAAAATTTCTCCATGTAGTTGATTTAGATGGTGCAAAAAATGGAGAAAGAATAAACAAAGAAGTTATAAGAGAAATTGCTCTTAACACATCCCTTAAAATTGAAGTTGGAGGAGGAATAAGAACTCTATTTGATATAGAAGAGTATTTAGAGTTAGGACTTGATAGAATAATTCTAGGTTCAAAGGCTTTAGATTTAGCATTTCTTGAAGAGGCTATAAAAAACTTTAGTAAAGAAAAAATTGTTGCTGGGGTTGATATAGAAAACGGAAATGTAAAAATTAATGGATGGCTCGAAGATTCAAATCAAAATGGGATAACTCTTCTTTCTTCAATGAAAGAGGTAGGCCTCAAATATGCAATTGTAACTGACATAACAAAGGATGGAACATTGTCTGGGCCAAACATTGATCTTTACAAAAGCATTATAGATAGAACTGGGTTAGAGATAACTCTTAGTGGTGGTGTTTCTAGTATTGACGACATAGTAAAAGCTAGAGAGGCATTATGTTCCGCTGTAATAATTGGTAAAGCCTACTATGAAGGAAAAATAAGACTCATAGATGTCTTAAAGGAGGAAGAATGCTAAGTAAAAGAATTATAGCATGCCTAGATGTTAAAGATGGACGAGTTGTAAAAGGCGTTAATTTTTCTAATCTTAAGGATGTTGATGATCCTGTAGAACTTAGTAAGTATTACTCTGAGTGTGGTATTGATGAACTCGTTTTTTATGATATTACAGCTTCAAATGAAGGAAGAAAGATCTTTCTTGATGTTCTAAAAAAAACGGCAGAAAACGTTTTTATACCATTAACAGTAGGTGGTGGAATTTCAACAACAGAAGATTTTAGAAGAGTGCTTTCTGCAGGAGCTGACAAAGTCAGCGTAAACAGTGGTGCTATCAAAAATCCATCTTTAATTAAAGAAGCAAGCTTATTGTATGGACGACAGTGCATCGTTTTAAGCGTAGATGTAAAACGTGTAAATTCAAACTTTCATGTTTTCCTTAATGGTGGACGCATAGATACATCTCTAGATGCTTTAGATTGGATTGAGAAAGGAGTACTTCTTGGCGCAGGTGAAGTTGTTGTTAACAGTATAGACACAGATGGTGTTAAAAACGGGTTTGATGAAGAGTTGATGTATGAAGTTTCGAAAAGGGTAGATGTTCCCTTGATTGCAAGTGGTGGTGCTGGAAAGAAGAAAGACTTTGTATCTTTATTTAAAAATAATGACAGAGTTGATGCAGCTTTGGCTGCTTCAATATTCCATAAAAAAGAAGTCAATATAAGAGATTTAAAAGAAAATTTAAAACAAAATAACATAGATGTAAGGATTACTAATTATGACAGAATTTGAAATAAATGAATTAAAATTTGATGATAAAGGCTTGATTCCAGCTATAGTTATAGATAAAACAACAAGACAGGTTTTAACGCTTGCTTATATGAATAAAGAGAGTTTGAAGATATCACTTGAAAAAGGCTTATGTTGTTTTTATTCACGATCACGTAATTGTTTATGGCTAAAGGGAGAGACAAGTGGAAATTATCAGCACATTGTAAAAATAACAGCAGATTGCGATAAAGATGCTCTTCTTATCTCTGTTGATCCAGATGGGCCGGCTTGTCATAAAGGAACTTTTTCGTGTTTTTCTAATCCTCTATATTTATCTGAAAAAGAAGATTTCACGCTGAGTGGATTATTGGATTTAATAAAGGGTAGAAAGGAAGAGAAAAAAGAAGGTTCATATACATCATATCTATTTGAAAAAGGCCTAGATAAGATACTAAAGAAAGTTGGTGAAGAGAGTACTGAAGTAATAATTGCAGGTGCCGAAAAAGACAAAAAAGAGACTATTTATGAACTATGCGATTTGATTTATCACCTAATGGTTCTAATGGTAGAGACAGATATTTCTATTAAAGATGTTATCGATGAACTTTCGTCGAGACATGTAATAGACCATAAAGTTAAGCAAGAGAAGATGACAAAATAGAGAAAAAGAAAAGATTATTTAGCTTGAAGGAAGCAAAAGTGTCAAAACAGTGAAGAAAGATGTTGTTAATGTGCAATAGCTTTAAACTTGCTTTTTCTTTTTTTATATTCTCACAAAGAGGTTATAAAAATGAAGGTAAGTAAAAAAGTAATTTATTTTTTGGTTGCATTAATGGCACTTTCTTCACTCTGGGCAAGCGGAGTTAGTGAGAATAAAAAAGACTTTGCTTCTTTGGATTTGAAAACGGAGAGCATAGAGACTATTAAAACAAGCTATTCTAATGCACTTGAAGAGTATAGTGAGCAAAAGTCTAAGCTTCTTAATAGCATGGATGAAGCATATAAGAAGAAAGATGTTAAGGAATACTTAACTCTTAGAGATTTATATTCATCTTTATATAAGCCAACAATCGATGAAGAGAAGACAGAGCTCCTTGTTGAAAGAATTCTTAACAGTACAGATGAAAATGAAAAGAAAGCAATATCTAGTTTTCTTTATGAAGAATCATCATACTACAATCCTACTCTAACATTTGTCGTTGAGGATGGTAATAGATACTTTACGAAAACAGTAATGGTAGAGCCAGGAGAGACTGTTAAATCCCCTCAGTATTCATCATCTACAGCAACACTAAAAGGTTGGGGAATTACAAAAGATGAAATTACTTATTCCACTAGTGATGAAATAGTAATGCCATACACAGCTACAGTTTTGTATGGGATTTTAACAAATGCAATCACATTTGAAGATGACGTAACAGGCTATTACTATACAACAGAAGATAACACAACAGCGGTTGTCAATCCTCAGTCTCCATCTGATGAGTATATTTTCTTAGGTTGGTATAACAATGGCAAGAAACTTGAAGGTAATACTGTTGAAAGACAAGATGGCGAAAATTTGACATATAAGGCATATTGGAAGGCCCTTTCTGTTGATTCATACTCAGTCAAATATTATGAGACAACATCTGTTCCTCAGAATGAACAAGTAAAGCTTTCTCTTGATATTACAAACGAAGGTAATACATCTCTTAATGGATTAACTCTAAAACTAGAGGAGAACGAGAATGTAAAAGTACTTTCTCCATCGCTACAAGCAAGAAGAGTAAATGCTAATAGAACAGTGGAAGCTAACTTTGTTATCGTTCTTACTGGAACAAGTGGCGAGACTGTTGAAACAAATCTAGTTGCAACAGATAGTGAAGGAAATTGTTGGACAACACCGCTTTCCTTTACTATAAAATAAGAAAGTAGACTTCTTTTCTGACAAAAAATACAAAAGTGTAAAGTGATAGTTGATTCTTTTTACTTTACACTTGTATAATAAGTGTCAGAAAAGAGGCTATATGGATAATAATATTAAACCACACACAGTCGAAAAATATACATTCCGTTCTTTGTTAGAAAGAATTGCATTTTCATATAAAGAGAGCGTCGCTTACTCAACTTATCTAGATGAAAATGGAAATATTACATACTTGGAGCTAAAAGAAAGAGCAGAGGAAATCTCCTCATACCTAATAGCACTTGGCTTAAATAGGGGAGATAAAGTTGCGATTTTTAGCCCATCGTCTCCTAATTGGATGGTAGTCTACCTAGGAATAGTAAATATATCTCTAATTGCTGTTCCGATTCTTTCTGATTTTTCATCAAGAGAAAGCTCTTTAATCCTTGAAGAAAGTAATGTGAGTGTTATCTTCACCAATGACAAAAACTACAAAAAAATTGAAGAAACAACTAAAAAAAGAGGCATTAAAGTAATAGATATTTCTTCTTTAATACCATATGGAGAAGATGAGTGCATTCTTTCAACTGCTATTAATATAAATGAAATAGAAAAAAGGACCCCGGAAGAAGATACAATAGCTTCTCTTATTTTCACTAGTGGTACTACAGGCAGAAGTAAAGGTGTTGTTTTAACGCATAAAAACTTAATCTACTCTGCTGACGAGGCATCTGTACCCTATATGAAAATAAAGAAGGGCTATAGAGTATTATCTATTTTACCAATGAGCCATGTATATGAGTTTACTCTTGGACATGTTCTACCATTAATGATGGGATGTCATATTACTGTTTTGTGTAAGACACCATCGAGTGCTATCTTGCTTCCAGCTTTTAAGAGGGTAAAACCTCATATTGTAATGACAGTGCCTTTAATTATCGAAAAGATCTACAAGAGTTCTGTAAAACCACTTTTAGAAAACAGTAAAATAAAGGTGCTAACTAAAACAAAATTGGGAAAAAGAGTTGTATATAGTTTTATAGTTAGAAAACTTCTCTCTTATTTAGGTGGTGAAGTTAAATTCTTTGGTATAGGGGGAGCACCTTTAGACAAAGAGACAGAAGAATTCTTGTATTATGGATCATTCCCATATGCTTTGGGATATGGCTTAACAGAGACAAGCCCTCTTATTTCGGCTTGTGGTCCAAAGAGAAGTCAGCATTCGCTCAACAAAATTGGAAAACTAGTGAAAGGATTAGATGTAAAAATTCTTGAACCAAATAGTTCAGGAATTGGTGAAATTGTTCTTAAGGGTCCTAGCGTTATGTCTGGCTATTACAATAATGATAAACTCAATAGTCAATCTTTCACAAAGGACGGTTACTTCAAAACAGGCGATTTGGGCTATATTGATGAACGAGGCTTTATTGCTATTAGGGGCAGATCTAAAACAATGATTCTCTCTAGTAGTGGAGAAAACATATACCCAGAAGAGATTGAGGAACTAATTAACAAACGTAAATATGTAGAAGAGTCTCTCGTTGTTGAGCATTCTGGTACTCTTACAGCTCTTATAAAGTTAGATTTAAATGCTTTAAAAGAGAAGTTAAAAATAGCAAAAGAAGATGTTTTAACTGAAGCAAAAAAATACATAGAGGAGATAAAGAAAGAAGTTAATAATGAACTCAGTTCTTTTTCTCGTATTAATGACGTAGTTATACAAGAGAAGAGTTTTGAACGTACTCCAACTATGAAAATAAAAAGATTTTTATATTAACTACCCTATATAATATGATAGTAAAAGAGAACTATTAGACATTTTGTATAGTTAATCTCATTGATAAGCGAAGAATAGAAATAAATTCCTATTTCTTTCTTGGCTTATTTTTATTAATAAAAGAATGGACGGTTATCAATGAAAAAGAAAAAGAAAGAAAAGAAAATTACATATAGAGAATGTAGAAATATAAAAAGATTAGATGGCTTAAAAATGAAGACTCTAAAGCAGTATACATTTAGAGCTTTTTTAGATGCCATTGTTTCTCGTACAGGAAAGCTAACTGCTTATTCTGTCTTTGGTGAAGATAAAGAAAAGAGCATAAGTTATAATCACTTAAAGTATTATAGTGAAGCAGTCTCATCATTCCTTTTAAAAAATGGAATTCAAAAGGGTGACAAAGTTGCCATTATGGGTGAGAGTTGTCCTAATTGGATGATTATGTATCTTGGATGCACAATTGTTGGTGTTGTAGCAGTCCCTATTCTTCCTGATTTTTCTTCTAGTGAAGTATGTGAAATATTGAAACAAAGTGACTCAAAGGCAATTTGTATTCTGTCAAAGCATTACAAGAAGATTGAAGCTAAAGTAAAGGAAGAACAATTACTTACCATTCGTATGGATGATTTAGCCTATGTCCCTACTATTACTGAGGGCTATGACTTTCAATCATCTCCGGCAATAGCTATAAAAGAAAAACAGGTTGATCACGCTTTAATAAATACATCAATCCCAGATGAAGAGGATTTAGCTTCAATTATTTACACAAGTGGCACGACTGGAAGAAGTAAAGGAGTAATGCTCACACATAAAAACTTACTTGTTTCAGCAGATGAAAGTACAGATACCTATGTAAAGATTAATAAAGGCGATAAAGTTCTCTCGATTCTTCCAATGAGCCATTGCTACGAATTCAGTATTGCTCATTTGTTGTGCCTATTGCGTGGCTGTGAAATAACATTTTTAGGTAAACCACCTGCAACTACTATTCTTATGAAAGCCTTCAAAGAAGTAAGGCCACATATTATTCTCACTGTTCCTTTATTGATTGAGAAAATATATAAATCAGCTGTTGCTCCTGTTATAAAAACAGATGAAAAAATAAAAAAATTATTAAAAAATCCACTTACTCGTCCAATTGTATATCATTCAATAAGGAATAAGCTTGTAACAACAATGGGCGGAAGAATGAAGTTCTTTGGTATAGGAGGGGCTCCTCTCGACAAGGAAGTTGAAGAGTTCTTATTTAAAGCAAAGTTCCCGTATGCCCCTGGTTATGGATTAACAGAAACAAGCCCATTAATTGCAGCTTCAGGTCCAAAGAAAAGACAACACAGACTTGGTTATATAGGTAAAGTTGTTAAACATGATAGGGTAATACTTCTAGATAAAAACGAAGAAGGAATAGGAGAAATCGCTGTAAAAGGCCCTAACGTTATGAAGGGCTACTACAAAAGAGATGATTTAAATAGTGAAGTTTTCACCTCTGATGGTTACTTTAAAACCGGAGATCTTGGCTATATAAATGATGAAGGTTTCTTAACAATAAAGGGTAGGGTGAAAACGATGATCCTAGGTCCTAGTGGTGAGAATATCTATCCAGAGGCAATTGAGAGCATAATTAACAATATGGATTATGTCCAAGAATCTATAATTGTTCCGGGAGAAGGTGGCCTTGTTGCACTCATTAAACTTGATTTGGAATCTATTCAAGCTAAACTCAAAATGAGTGCCGAAGAAGCAAAAGACTTTGCTGAAAAGTACCTAGCAAAGCTAAAAAAGGCTGTAAATTCTGAACTTTCTAGTTTCTCTCGCATTAGCGAGACTCAACTACAAGAAAAGGATTTTGAAAGGACACCTACACAGAAGATTAAAAGATTCTTATATTCAGGAAAAAAGAAAAAAGATGAAAAATAATAAGTTTTGGCATAGCATTAAGCTATGTCAAAATTTAAAAGAATCGCAATTGTAGCATTTGTTTCCATCTTTTTTTCATCGTTTTTGTTTGCTTCAATGCGATTTAAATTTTCTTTTTCTCCTTCTGTTCTTTATGACAATAGCCCTACGTTCTTTTCTTCGACAGAAGGTACTTGGGCTAAAGAGGATTCTTTAGATAAGCCAATAGAAAATTATTGGGAGAAGACTCAAGATTCGATAAGACGTTTTGACGATAGGCTTCCGCTTCTTTCTGGGGGCTTTGAAATAGAAAGCGACAATATACTCTTCGCAATCAAAATAAACATAAAAGAAGAGCTTTATAATTTCCTTTCATATTCACCAAAAAGCAATATTCCATATATAGGAAATACAAAGTATGCAGTAACAAATGCGCAATATCCAACTGTTGCATTTTTAGACTATAAAAATAGTATTTTAGAGCTTTCAATAGGACGACGCCTTTTTCATATGGGCCCAGGAGAGTATAGTTTTATTCTCTCTCCTGTTCAGCCATATTTAGACCACTTTTTTTCTTCCCTTTCTTATCATAAAGAGACCTTCGCACTTATTTATGACTTCTATGCACTTTCATCTTCTAATTCAACTTTTACACCAGGAGAAAGAACAAGCGTCTATAAAACGTTTTTTATTCATAAGACCACATATGAAAGAAAGAACTTAATTATAGCACTCAGCGAACTTAATTGCGTCTATGATGCAATCCCAACGCTTGCAGACTTTACGTCATTTGTTTTATGGCATAACCAATATCAAGAAGAACACTCAAACGTCATGATAGAGCTTAGTTTTGAGACAAAGATAAAAGATATAAGGCTCTATGGTTTGTATGCTCAAGATGATATTTGCCTTAAAAATGAGAGTGATAATCTTAAACCTACAGCACTTGGTTTTGCTCTTGGCTTAGATTGGCAAATAAAAAAAGGTAATAAGTATCTCGCTCCTAGCACGAAAGATAGTGATTATATAAGGCATGAAAAGAATCTAAAAGAAGAAGGTGGTTTGCATCTCTCCTTTGAATCTTATTTCGCAACTAATTGGCTCTATAACAGAAGAGAGCAAAGTCCAGAAGGAACATGCACTTCCGATAGATATGGAAAGATTACTTTGCCTTATCGCTTTTACTCATCTAATGGAGGATATACAGATAAAATAGATGCTTATTACCTTGGTTTTCCATTTGGACCGGGGAGCATTTATTTAAATTTAAAGTTTTCTTCTGAGGAGAAGTACGAGAAGCTTTCTCTTTCTTTTTCAACGCTTTTTAGAGGTGATATTGATATAGACACTAAAGTTGAAAAGGGCTCTAAAGATAAGTGGCTTGAACTTCAGGGAGATATAAGAAGTGTGTATTTTGTTACGCTTGAGACTGACAAAGTTTTAGAGAGCATCTCTTCTTCTTTAGCGCTTTCTTTTTCTTTAACGCTTAGCATGACTAATGAATATCATTTTACAACACAAGGACGGCTATCGCTTATTTACGGTATCTAGAGATGCGTAGACAAATAATAGCTTTCGTTTTATAAAATAATTGTGGTTAGATTAGATAGATTTCTCTCTTCAAATGGAGAAGCAACTAGGAAAGAAACAATTAAGCTTGTTAGAGAGCATCGAATTACAATTAATGGAAATCTTGCTATTCGTTCAGATGACAAGATTGATGAAAAAAAGGATGAAATTAAGGTTGATGGACGCTTTATAGAGCCTTTTCATCATGTAGTGATTGTAATGAATAAACCTGCTGGTTATGTTACAAGTACAAGTGACAATAGAGATAAAACAGTAATGGAGTTATTACCTCCTCGCTTTATTCGTCTTAAAGTTTTTCCTGTTGGACGATTAGATAAAGAGACTGAGGGACTTTTGCTCTTTACGAATGATGGAGAGTTAGCTCACCGCCTTATTTCTCCCAAAAAAGAGATAGAGAAAGAATATTTTGTAGTTCATAAAGGTGACTACGGTAATGATGTAATAGAAGAATTCAGCCAAGGTCTTGTTCTTCTAGACGGAACCATTTGCAAGGGAGCAAAGCTCATAAGATTAGAGAAGGGTAAAAGCTTACTCACAATTCGAGAAGGAAAATATCATCAAGTAAGAAGAATGATGGGACAAAAGGGCTTAGACGTAACCTACTTAGAGAGAATTAGGGAAGCTAATATAACTCTTTCTGGTCTTGAAAGGGGAGAAGTAAGAGAACTTAGTGAGGATGAAATAGACAGTTTAAATGCTATAAAAAAGTCCCCAGCGATGAGCTGAAGACTATCTTTGTCATTCACCAATTACATACTCTTCTAATGGAGTCGGTATAGCACACCTATCATAATAGCTTATAGCTTCTTTTTTTACGCTATCTTTGTCTTGTGGAAGGTGACATAGAAATACCTTTTTTGCATTGATAGATGAAGCAAGAAGTGCTGCATCTTTTGCGCTAGAGTGACCTTTTTTAATAAGTGTTTCTTCTCCTTCAGACACGCCCGAAGCTTCATGAATTAAAAGATCTGCATCCATCCAATCTGAAGGCGCACTTAGTATAGGTCTAGTATCTGATGTATACACAACTCTTGTATCACCTGATGAGAATATAACACCACGAGATAGTGGAGTATGATCAGTTTTAAAGAATGTAAGAGAGAGATCTTTTATCTTATACTCATTGTCCGTAACTAGCGTAATTGGGAACATGGCTTTCTTCTCTCTTAAAGAAAATACCTTAAGTAAGCTTTCAACCATTTCTGTCATACCTTCAGGAAGAAGAACGATGAGCTCTTTTGTTCTTCCTTTTAGCCACAACTGATGAATAAGAGAAGGTAGTCCATAAAGATGGTCTGTATGTTCATGGGTAAGAATTACGCCATCAATTTGGTTTACGACGGCTTCTTCAATATGAGTGGATGTGTCTACTAAAACTGAAGTATTTGGGGTTTTTACAAGGAGGGAGGTATTTCCACTCTCCCTCTCTTGAATTGATCCATTGGAACCTAGAAAAGTTATTCTAATCATTTTGCGCTCTTCTTATCCTTTCTTCTGCTTATGACAGTTGAAACGATGATGGCAACAACAAGAAGAATAAAGAACCAGCAAATAGGAGATGTATAGAATCTGCTTAGTGTTCCAGCTCCAAGCTTAATAGCTCTTCTAAATTGTTCTTCAAACATTCCACCAAGAATTAAGCCAAGTACAACAGGTGCAATTGGATAGTTGTTCTTCTTCATAAGGTAACCGAAGATACCCATAAATAGAGCTGTTCCAAGGTTAAATATACCCTTACTAACACTTGTTCCAGCAAGAGCATAAGCTCCTACGAAAGAAAGTATTAAAACTATAGGCATAAGTACTCTCTGACTAATTTTTAAGATTTTTGGATAGACTCTAACCCCAGCGAGCTGGAATAATCCCATAAAGATGTTGGCGATAAAAAGTGTGCAGAATATTGAATATACAAGAGGCATATTCTGACTAAATAGAGCAAAGCCTGGAGTTACACCATTTATCATCAAAGCTCCAATGAGAACAGCAGTTGCTGAGTCACCTGGGATACCAAGTGATAGGGCTGGAATTAAAGCTCCGCCGACACAAGCGTTATTAGCAACTTCTGGAGCAAAGACACCTTCGAGACAACCTGTACCAGGTCTATCAAGTTTTCCATTAGAGTGCTCACAGATTGTGTCTGCAGCGTTTCTACTCATGAAGACAGCAATAGAAGCACCTGTTCCAGGAATAGCACCAATAATTGTTCCAATACCTAGAGAAGAAAGAATAATCTTCCACATAGATGCAACTTTCTTAAAAGGAGGGAATACCTTTCCAATATTCTCACAAATTTCTCCTTTTTGGTCTTTTCTTAGATTATCTATTTCAAAGAAAACTTGGCTAACACCATATAGACCGATAAGCGTTGATGTTAGGTCTAAGCCATTAGAAAGAGGTGTTTTCTGTAAGACAGAAGCAAATGGAATACGTACAGCACCTGACATTGGGTCTGGTCCTAAGAATGCAAAAACAAAACCCATAGCACCCATCAAAAGGCCCTTAAGCAAGTCTTTTCCTGATACTGCTGCAATGATGATAATACCAACAAGAGAAAGCGTGCACTTCTCTGCAGGTCCGAAGGCTAATGTCATTTTTGCAATGAGAGGAGAGAAGAAAATTAAGAATATTTCGGAGCCAAGGCCACCAATCATAGAAGCAATTACTGCTCCGCCAAGAGCCTGACCTGCTAAGCCTTTTTTCGTCATCTTCTGACCATCATCGACAGTTGCAATAGCATTTGGGTTTCCTGGAATACCAAGTAGAATTGCAGGGATAGAAGCGCCACAAACAGCTCCACAATAGACAGCAAGAAGAAGACCAATTCCTGTTGCTGTATCGAGTTGGTATGAAATTGGAATAACAAGAGCAATACCCATTGTTGCCGTAAGTCCAGGGAGAGCACCAAGGATAATACCTAAAACAGATCCAAATGCACACCAAAGGATAGTAGATGCACTTGAAATGAGACTAAGTCCAGTTAAGAAATCACTCATAGATGTATCTCCTTAGAAATTAAGCAAGCCTGGTGCCAAAGCAACTAGGAAGAACTGCTTGAAAATAACATATATTAAAAGAATTGTTGCAAGCGTAATAATTGATGCATTGCTTTCTCTTTTAAAACCTTTCTTTGAAAGTGGCTTTACAACAAATAATGCCAAAAGAACGACAACTAAAAGAACAAAGATTAAGCTTATTACAGCTAGAACAGTATTATTTGCAAAAAAAGAAGAAATGGCGCCATTACGTGCAAGTCTTCCAAGTGTCTTTGATATGAGTCTCATTAGTGTATATACACCACTAGTAGCGGCTACTGTAATAACTCCACCAATTATTGCAGAAAGAGGTTTTCTCTTTTCTCCAATTGTTGTGTAAATATATTCTAATGAATAGAGAAGAACAGAAGAAAGAATGATAAAACCAAAAGTTTTAATCAATAAAACATACAAAATTGTTGCACCAAGAGTAATGAAGAAAAGAGTTAATGTTTCTTTGTTCATTTCCTCACCAGTTGGTTTTTCTTTTAGCGTAATAAACAAAAATCCAACAAGAAGGAAAACTGCAATGATTGTTGGTAAGAGTTTTCCACCTGGATCTCCTCCAACGGTATCTGCAACTAGTGTAGTGCTTTCACTAGAGATGACATAAATTAGATAAAGTGCCGAAATAACTGTCATAACAGCAGGAAGCGGCTTAAATTTTAATTTCATGAGCTAGTCCTAATAAAAAAAAGAATATCCCGGTCAAAGAATGACCGGGAATAAAGTACATTATTCAGCGTACTTGCCCTTAGCAAGACCTGTAGCCTTTAAGATAGGCTTCATTGTCTCTACGAGATCGTTATTGAATGCTTCAAATTCATCAAGCTTTGTGAACTGGTTGAGAATACCATTCTTCTGTAACCAAGACTGGAAAGAATCTGAATAGAAAGCCTTTTCAATTGTGTCAGCAAGCCAAGCTTTAGCTTCTGCTGGAGTATCTTTAGCAGCTGTAATACCTCTGAAACATCCTCCTGGAACCTTTAAGTCAGGATATCCTGCTTCACTAAGTGTTGGAACTTCAGCAAACTCTGTGATAAGAGAGTGACCATCACCGAGGAAGGCAATTGGAAGCATCTGATCGAGGTTTGCAAGAACTTCAGACTGAGAGAAGATACCAACATCACAGTGTCCACCAAGAACAGCAGGAATAAGTTCAGCGCCACCCTTGAAAGATACAACGTTGAAGATGTTGTCTAAAGCAACGTTAAGGCCATATGCAACAACACCTGTTGTAGCTGTAGCACCAGCGTTACCAAGAGTTACTGTGCCTGGGTTAGCCTTTGCATATTCAACAACATCCTTGAGAGACTTGAACTGGCTGTTTCTGTTAACAGCAATCATGAAAGGCTCAAGGTCAAGGCCACAGATCATATCCATCTTTTCAAAACCATCTGTAAATCCTGTCATTGTTCCACAGATAACGTATGTACCATACATAAGAAGTGTATAACCATCATTCTCTGAATCGATAACATAGTTTGTACCAATACCTGTTGAACCACCAGTAATGTTGTCTACGATGATATTGTTGAAACCAGATACAGCTTTCATTGCTTCAGCAAGCTGTCTTGTCTGTGTGTCTGTACCACCACCTGCGCCCTGTGGGCAGATAATTGTGATTGTCTTTTCTGGATCAGGGAAAGAAGCTGTCTCTTCCTGGAGACCCTGTGCGAAAGTTGCTCCAATAGCGAGGAGTGCAACAAGTGCAATTGCAATAATTTTTTTCATTTTATCCTCCAAAAGTGGATTTATAGGTTTTTCACCTTTCTGATTTAGTATACTCTTCGAAATACAGTTTGCAAGAATATTTTCGAAAACGTAATAAAAATTAACATAAATTTTCAAAACAGTAAGTCAAATGGCAAAAAAATGGCCAATATTGGTGTTAAAACTTTGTAAAATGAAGGTCATTCATGTCATTAACCTTTTCAAAATCGTAAAAACACATGAAAAGACAAAAGAATTATTAAAGAGTTTTAGATGCAAGCTTAATTCATATAAACTGCCGTTTATGACAAAAAATTAGACAGTTTAGTTTCTTAATTAAAGCTCATCTAATAGAAGAAAATCTGAAAGTTTTATATGTTCAACTGTGCTTGTCGAATAATTTATATCATCATTTGTTATGAGAATTCTTTTATCTTTTTGATCAAGATTTCCAAAGGCTCCAAATTCTCTTTTGTAGGTATTATCATCTACTACAGAGTAAGCAACTTGAACATAGTATCGCTTAGAATCTTTTTCTGCCAAAAAATCTATTTCTTTGCCATTGTTGTCAAAAACACTTACAGCGTAGTCTCTGTATATGAGTTCATTGTAAACAATGTTTTCCATATTGTGTGTTAGGTCAAATCTATTATCCTTAACCCGTATGGAATTTAAGGCGACATCGCAATCATATAGTTTTTTACTGTCTTCTAGTTCTTTTTTTGCTTTAGTTGAATATCGTGGAACTTGATCAATTACATAAGCTTCTCTTAGATATGATATCCATTTTTGAATAGTGTTTGGGGAAACAGAGAGTCCTTGTCCCTTCAAATAGGAAGAGATAGATCTTGATGAGTAAATTCTAGCATTTGATATAAGAACAAAAGATACAACCTTTTTAAAGTCGGAGAATTTCTTTATATTGAAGCGGCGTATAATATCATTAATTACAATTGTTTCATCCAAGTCATTAAGGTATCTTCTTTGGTCTGATGGTGATAATTCTATTCGTTTTGGAAATCCTCCCCATACAAGGTAATCGGATATAGTCATTGTTTTTCCAAGTTCAGATGCATAAGAAAGAAGTTCTTTATAAACAAATGGTCGTATTCTGAATGAAACAAACCTTCCCGATAGTTCTTTCGCAAATTCGCTAGAAAGAAGTTTAGAATTGGATCCTGTAATAAAGACAGAACAATTTTCTATCCTAAGAGATTTAACTGCAATTGCCCAATTCTCAATTTCTTGAATTTCGTCTAGAAACACATAACATAGACCTTCTTTTCTATGATCTTTTACATATGTGACTATATCTGACCAAGTTTCAATTGATCTTGTTTCAGCTCTGTCTTCAAAGTCAATTGAAATAGTGTTATTGGATTTCTCTGATATTTCATCTTTTATCTGTTCAAGAATTACACTTTTTCCGCATCTTCTTACACCAGTTATCACTTTTATAAGGTCACTATCATAGAAACCTCTTATTTCAGCGATATATTTTTCTCTTTTTATCATCGTATAATCCTATTGCGCAAAAATCCAAAGTATGGAAATTTGCTCACTTGTATTTAGAATTTTTCCACATTATTGCTTTTTGCTCAATACAACGCTAGGGCATGTTGACTTATTTTAGACAAACATATGTTCATAATTAAAAAAATGGAATAGTTATAAATCATTTGCTTTACGAAAAAATGTAGTTTAGATAAGAGTGGAATGGGCAGATGTTTTGTGAGTTGAAATTTATGCAAAAAAATAAGTCCTTGTTTTACAAGGACTTACATGTGTTCGTGAGAGACGGGGATCGAACCCGAGAGCTTTTGATAAATTAGGAAAATTAGAGAAATATTTGCTTTTCTTATTTATATTTAATTTCTTCCTTTTGCTTTAATTTCCTCTATTGTATTCCAAAAGTTTTTCTCAAAGTTTTCTCAACACACCATTAAAAGTTTCCCATTTTCCCGCAGATGAATTTTTTGAACTGAGAAATCTAGGTTGTATCAAAACTCAAAAACTGAACATTCATAATCAACAATAATCCCTTCCATTGTATTCCTATGCTATGAGTCATTTGCATAAACATGCAATTTGAGAATCTATATCTCTGTAACATTTAAACCATATCAATATTTATAAAATGAATACTTCATGTTTTATTTTGGGAATTGCCTTATTCCTGTAAAATTGAATATACATGCATATCACTCACATAAATTGATGTGCCAGTGCTCTTCAACTGAGAACATATTTGTAATACCCTTGTTAGCGACGGGAGAAAATAACCCACGGACATTGAAAACGTGCCAATGGAATCTCCCATGATAGTCAGGCACGACAAAGCCGTCTTTATGTTTTTTCAGGAATCTTTCTAATGTCATTTTGCCTGCCAAGTGCATTGCATTACCTCCTGTCTGAGCTTTCGGCTTTGTTTTGTAATCTGGAACTTGGGTTCTCATTTGCGCATTGATCAGTGAAAGCTCCATGCTCTCTCAGCCAAGCAAGCAAGGCTTCGTAATTCATCTGCCCGGATGCAAGAACCACCCCTGTTTCGACAAGCTCTGTATCTGTACATGAGATTTCAATTCCATTTACAGATAGGAATGTCAGCATTGCAAGAATCCCAATCCTCTTGTTCCCATCTGGAAATGAATGATTCCTGATAAGTGAGAATCCAAGTCTTGCGCCTTTTTCTTCTAGAGTCGGATATAGTTCTACACCATCAAAGATCTGCCAGATGT
>JBNMJW010000006.1:0-35363 GCA_050874025.1 Candidatus Ornithospirochaeta sp. | reverse complement strand
CTTGGATATAGTCTACTTTATGTGAACATCTTTTTCCGTTGGATTTATTTGACGCTTACTTTCAAACTCCTAGAAAGAATTATCTCAAGTAAAATTAAAAGAAGTAAATGTGACAAATTAATTTATCATATGACAAAATTTTAAAGACTTTTTTAAAATGTTAATTATTTGTATTATAAATAATTATTAGAAAAGAATAATACTTTAATTAATGACATAAATGTAAAATATCTTTTTTAATTCTATTAACAGGCTTTATCTAAAAATAGATGTGCTTCATTTTTCTTCAAAAGAATGGAGAATATTAATTTGTAAAGACAAAAATGCATCCCCGAGGAAATGAGGATGCATTCGTTATTTAAAGTTATTAACTTACTCTGTATAGCTAATTGGCTCGATTCCCATCTCTAGTGCTAAGTCATTAACCATCTTTAAGTTTTCAGGAAGAACAGATACAAGACCACTCTTTTCTGCCTGAGCAAAGGTATTAGCTTCCATTTCGCCTGGCATGAAAATTCCCTTTGAATTCTTTGCCTTCTTAGAAGCCTTAAGCTCTTTTATTCTTGCATCAACATCTTCATAGTACTTTTCTTTATCATTGAATGCATCAATATCAAGAGCAATCATCATTAGAGACGGACCATCTTGATTATCCTTAGCTCTATCTCCAGTACCACCACCAAAAAGAACACCAGCGAGAATATCTACCATTACAGCCATTCCCCATCCTTTATAGCCAGCCATAGGGGAAATTGTGTAGCAATCTTCCATCTTTGTTGTAGGAACGCCTTCCTTATCTAAGCCCCATCCTGGAGGCAACTCAGTTACGCCCTGTCTTCTCATATTTGAAACCTTGCCATTAGCAACAACAGTCATAGCCATATCTAAAACTGGAGATACTTCATTGCGTGCAGGAGCTGCGACGCTAACTGGGTTGTTACCAATAACCTTCTCGCATCCACCCCAAGGAGCCATAGTAGAGTCTCCAGTTCCGAGCGTTGTTCCAATCAAGCCTTGTTTCTGAGCCATTTGAGAGTAGTAAGCTAAAGCTCCAAAGTGATTTGCTCCCTTTACACATACAATGCCAACACCATGTTTCTTTGCCTTTGCAATAGCATCTTCCATAGCTCTGTAGCCTAAGATTTGCCCACTAGAATGATTACCATCCCAAACTGCAACAGTGCCATTATCTCTGAGGACATTAATGCTCATGTTTGGTCTCATCTTTCCTTCTCTGATAAGCCTTACGTATCTTGCGGTACACAAAATACCATGAGAATGGACTCCTCTTTCATCTGCTTCAACAAGCATATCTGCAATGATTGCTGCTTCATCGTTGTTGACGCCAACATTCATGAAAATCTTAGTAATTTTTTCTTTTGCTTCCTTTACTGAAATATTTATCATATTTTTCTCTCCTATATTTATCTCTCAATTTTTATTACTCTACCCTTACTATGCTGAATAGCATTTACAATGCTTACTGCAGCAAGACCCGTGTGACAATCTGCAATAAATGGAGTCTTGTTAACAACAGACTTATAAAATTCATTAATTAAAAGTCCGTGACTAACACCCCATTCAGATTTCTCTCCAGTTAAAACCTCTGCTGGATGGAATATGGTATTGCCATCCTCTTCTACTATTGTTAAGCCAGATTGCCTAACTGTCATAACAGCTTTCTCTAGACGTAATTCAACATCGCAAACCTTTGAGCCTAGGTAACAATTGGAGCAAAAAGCAACAACTTCTCCTCCTTGCTTTAGCCTTAATAGAGCCATAGCTGTATCTTCAACTTCGTAATCTGTAGTATCTCTAAGCTTTCCATCAAAGCCACTAAGGCTTTCTACTCCGCCTGTTAGATAATCAACAAGGTCAAGAGTGTGGATGGCTTGGTTAATAATACAACCACCACCTTCCCCACTGTATTTACCTCTCCAAGGAGATTCACTGTAGTACTTTCCATTACGATACCAAGTAACAAGAGCCATTCCACTTAAAATCTTTCCATAGCGTCCACTATCAATTATTTCTTTTGCTTCAACGGTTGCTTTATTAAGCCTATTTTGAAAACATACACCTAATAATTTCCCTGTCTCTTCGCTCTTTTTTATCATTTGTTTTGCTTCATTTGGAGTAATAGCAAGTGGCTTCTCACAAAAGACATTAAAGCCATGATCAAGGAGATCCATAACAATCTGTGGATGTGTATTATGAGGAGTAATTACATGAACACAGTCGATATCTTTATCATATAAATCTCTATAATCAGTTAGTGGCTTTCCTCCATAGGTTTTTGAAAAAGCCTCTGCTCTTTCAGGAACAATATCTACACAATATTCAAGTGTCGTATATTTATTATTAACAAGAGCTTTACCATGATTACGAGAGACGGCGCCACATCCTATTACTGCAGTTTTTAACATCTTTAATCCTCCTTTACAACAGACGACTTATATTGTCCTGGCGTTATACCTTCAACACTCTTAAATACTCTTAAGAAAGTACGTAGGCTACCAAAGCCACATTTATCTACAACCTCTCCAACCATCTTTTTCTCGTTTAACAGTTCTTTCGCTCTATCAAGACGGTAAAGAGTGATGTATTCAGAAATATTTATGCCATGATACTTTTTGAATATTCGCGATAAATAAGCAATTGAGATATCAAAATGATCGGCAATTGACGAAACGTTTATCATCGCATTCATATAGTTAGCATGAATATATTCAATAACATTTTTATATACTTGGTATGTTTCAGAAGAAGATTCAGCAAAGCTATCTTGGATTGCCTTTACACTATAACAAGTTGAATCTATTATTTCCTCTACTCCTATTAGTGATTTTTGGAAATTCTGAGATTGCATAATAGGTGGGAAATTTATACCAGGAATTACTTCTGCATAGCGTTCATCAAAACTGTTAATAGTTCTAATTATTGTTCCACTAATACTAAAGAGCAAGAATCTGAGCGTTTTAGGAGAAGCTCCATTCATTTTATTTCTATCTATTACACTATTAACAATGCTTTTTGCCTTCTCTGCATCACCTTCTTTTAAAGCTTTTTGCAAAAGCATATTTTCTTCTAACGTATACTGATATGCATTTTGTCTTGTCCTAGTTGATAACTCTTCATAAGAGAAAAAGGCAATTTGATGGTTTTCCTGGTACTCATGAACGCTTATCGCTTCAATGTAACAATCTTTAATGGAATCTAAACCATTATGAAGAGATGAGATTGAAACACTTTCAAACTCTCCTTCTTTGCCCTTCTCATAGATATGGTTAATCATATCTTTATAATTCCTTTCATCTGAAAAACTTGTGTTGATAATGAATGATTCACCATATTCGGACTGAAAAGGAATAACTAAAGATGAAGCAACAACTTCTTTAAGGCAATCCTGTGCAATCTCTCCTTCTTGCGTTTTTAAAATTACAACGCAAAAACTTAAAGACACTAGCTCTAAACCAAGGGACGACAGAACATCTCTTGTAACGGTATTATCGCCATTAATGAGTTTTTTTATAGCACTCTCTGCTAAAGATGTATTTTGCTTAATAATTACCTCATTGAGGTGCTTCTTTTGCTCTTTTAAATCAGAAACACTAGAAACAAATGGCGTGTATGTAGTGGCATTTTGAGGAATCTTATTTACATCCAAACCAGAGACCTTCATTGCATCTGAATAGAGAATCCAATCCTTTCTTACATTACCAACTATTAAAATTCCTCCAAAAGTAGCAGCAAAAAGAATTATGAAAGCAATAATACGTAGGAACAGGTAGTACTCGTGGAAGTATATTGATTTATCAATTATTACAATACACTTTAGATTTAGTATTGTCTTATCACCAACAGAGATAATTGAATTGCCTATTTTCTTTGTTGTTTCAACTCCAGATATTTCGGAAAAAGACTCAGTTTGCCCTACCGGATACTTTCCCGAAAGGTTATAGAGAATGCTATTCGTCTTTTCATTGTAGATTACAACATCGTGGTAATTATCAATAACAGAAGAAAACAACTCTTCTTTTGAAACAATTACACCAACAACTAAATTATTAGGGTTAGTTGATTTTATGAATGTCAAAGGAGAAACGACTAAAACGCTATCAGGTGAGATATCATACATATAAACATCCCATATTTCTTTTGTAAGCATTCTGTCTATCTCTTCTTGAGACATGGGAGAATTAGATCTATCTGCCATTTCGCTAATTTTCCCCCATGTATTTTCATTAATATACCAATCATTAGTTGGGCTAAATAAAAACAACTCTGAAATGTTTGAACTAGTTTGAGCAAGTCTTCTAACATCAGAACTATGATAGAAAAGTGAAAGACTCGATATCTTGCTCAAATCTGAAGCTGTTCTTATTTCCATGAAGTCTGAATCAACGATTATTTCTGCTTTAATTTGATTCATTCTCTCTAATACATCAGAAAAAGAACGCTGAACGTATTGAGCTGTAATCTGGTTAGAGTACGTCAGGGCCGAAGAATTAACAAATAACATTATCAAAGACGCAATTAATACTAATAAGAGAGGAATTAGCGTCGCAAAAAGATAAGACAGCGTCCATCTTGTTAATGTTTTTTTCTTAAAACTATGGCCCTTTTTTGTCATTATTACTCTATTCCTACCCTAGCAAGGAAACTCTCCACCACACTTCTCTTTCAACATTGCTTCATACTTATCTGCATCAATAGGTAAATCTACCCAATCTCCACCAGTCCAAGATGATAAGAAGATTGCATTTATAATTTCAAGGCTCTTAATACCATCTGTTCCTGGAGCAAGCAAAGGTGTTCCTTTTAATATTGCATCACAGAAGTTCTTAATAATTCCACAGTGTGAAGTATATGTTCCTTTGAGAGGTATTTCACACTTCCAAATCTCAGGGTGTCCAATTTCACCTTTGAACCTCTTCTGGAAATCATCGGTGTCTTCCCTACATCGCCAGAATGTAAGAGTATCATTCTCTACAACAAGCTTACCTCTTGTTCCAGATATCTCTAGCCTATTAGTTCCTGGTTCGTCAGCAATAGTTGTAATGTATGTACCAATATGTCCATCAGGATATTCCATTAAAGCATATACATCATCTTCGACCTCAATCTTTCTAAACTTACCATAATAGACTGTTGCTTTTATTCTACTAGGCATGCCACAAATCCACTGCCACAAATCAAGGTTATGTGGGTTTTGATTCATCAATAGTCCACCACCTTCCCCCTTCCAAGTTGCTCTCCATGTAGAGTTGTCATAATAAGACTGTGGTCTAAACCAAGAAGAGATAAGCCAATGACAATGTAAAATACGTCCAACTTCTCCACTTTGAACTAAATCTCTTGCCTTTTGGTAAAGAGGATTTGTTCTTTGATTGAACATTACACCAAAAACCTTTCCACTTTTGAGTGCAACCTCATTCATTTTCTTTACGGCGTTCGTATATACTCCAGCAGGCTTTTCACATAGATAATTCAAACCGTGTTCAAGAGCATAAACTCCATACACAGGATGATAGTAGTGTGGGCAAGTAGGGATAACTGCATCAACAAGTCCAGAATCAATTAAGCTTTCAGCGTTATCAAAATACGCGACGCTGTCACCAGCAAGAGCCTTTGCCTTTTTAATCTTCTCTGGGTCTATATCTGCAATAGCTGTCAGTATAGCATTTGGAACCTTACCTTGGAGAAGCGCAGTTGAATGCTGATTACCCATATGACCAAAACCAATAATACCAATTCTTACTTTATCCATATCTCTTCTCCTTAGTTTTTATCTAGTTCTCTTAAAACCTTAAGAGCCTTAACTGAATCAGATTTCCAATCATCACTCTTTCCTTCAATTGACATTGTTCCATCGTATTCTGCTTCCTTCAATAGAGAGAAGAACTCCTTCACCTCGTCTGTAGATTCTGTAGGATACTTGCGTCCCTCTTTCAATGCTATATGAGTATGAAGAAGAGGAGAACAATAGAGGATTCTCTTAAAATCTTCTCCCTCTTTTCTCATATGATAGCTATCTGCAAGAAGACCAACATTCTTCAAGTTTACCTCTGCTTGAAGAGCAGCACCTTCACAGAGAGTATTAATCATATTAGTCTCCTCTCTGTTAAGTGGTTCAATTGCAATTTCAATTGAATGCTCAGAAGCTATTTCACCTATTAATCTTGTTACCTTTACAAGAGAAAGAAAAGCATCTTGCCATCTCATTGTCTGAGGGAAATTTCTGCTCTTACCAGAACCAAATACGACAAGCTTTGAGTTAAGTTTGTCCATTCTCTCAAAAGCAACAGAAAGATAATCTCTCAATTCCTTTTCGCTATACGCATTTCCCATAACAGAGAGTGTTTTAGGAAGAAGAAGGGACGCTCTCTCCATCTTTATCTTCTGATTTTCAAAAAGCTTAAGAATACTCTCAAAATCCTCTTCGCTTAAAAGCGCAATCTGATTTAACTTTCCATCAATATAGTCAAAGCCTAGTTCTTCAACTTCTTTAACATTTTTAATATCTGTGCAGAGTCCAAATCTCATATTTTTTCTACACTCTCCTTTCCTATTACCCATTTGTCTAGACCGGATGAAATGTATGCCTTACCATCCTTAAAAGTAGCTGTAGAAGTCAAATCATCTTTCGCTTTAACAACTGTAATTGCTGTAAATGGAGCCTTACCTTTATATTGGAACGTAACCTGTCCTATAGCTTCCTTTACAGGATAGCCATAGCTAATCCAACCACCCTTTGGATCTTCACTTCCACAAAGTAGATAAGAAAAAAATGCTCTAGAAGAAGAGAAATCAAGAGTAAATGGAAGACCATTACGTGAGACATAATCTACATGATTGCCACTTAAAGTTACATCCTTACTATCAAAATTAAACATCAGTCTAAAATCGTGATTTTCTTTACTGAGGCCATCAACATAATCAATTATTACAGCACTAGAAGATGGTAAAAGAATTGTCTTTCTTCTGTGGAAAATTGGATCAGGTAAGTATGCATATCCGTTGTGAGATAGATCAACAATCTTTAAGCCCTTTTCTTCGCCAAAGAAGTGACAGAGTGCTCTAACACCACGAACTCTATCAACACCAGGAATTGCTCCCATTTCATGGTCATCAACATAAAGAGTGTTATGGCTAAGAGCAGAAACAAAATATGCACGCCAATCTTTCCAAATAGAAGAGCGATAGATATAGCGTCCACAATCAACAAGAATATCTTCACCTTTAAGTGTAAGTTCAACATGCATGCTATCGTTATGAGAATGAGTAGATTTTTCTCCTCTCTCTAACTGTGTTGAATGGGTACATAGATAATCGGCTTTGCTATCCCATCCACTACGCATAACATAGATGCCTTCTTCACTGTATTTGTAGTCTTTCTTTTCAGGCTCTTTTCCTTCCTTCCTGAGAGTTGCAAAATATCTAAATTCTTCATCTCCAAAGAGCCTATACATCCAAGCCATATAAGCTCTTAGCTCATTTAAATCTTTAGGGAAGAAGGAAAGATTCATTCCTTCGTAGATAGATGTATCAGCCTTTCTATCAACAAGACTATCTCTATCTGCATCACCAATCATTGGTGTTGTTAAGTTTGGCTTAAATAGAGAACAGATATAAAGCGCACTTCTCCTTATTACTTCCCAACCATAATCTGGAACGTAAATGTTGTTAAGCTTACACATAACAAGAGCTTGCGCAAAGGCGATAGAGGCTACCATATGATATATTGGTGTTTTCTCCATATGAATGCCGTTATCACTAAAACAATATCTTACTTCGTGCATTACTCTGCCATATGCAGTATCAAACCACTCTTTTGACTCTTTAAATTCAGGGAACATGATTGCAATCTGAAGAAGAGCACTTGTCTCCATGCTTAACCAGTTACTTGATCTATCATGGTTTGAATAGTGTCCCATTAAGAATAGTGCGTGGTCTCTTATTCCGAGGAGGAAAGACGATAAATCATCCTCTGTCCATATAGGAGAATGTCTAAAAATCTCAAAAACAGGAAGCCATGTTGTATAGACACGAATACCAGTTTCAATTGTTCTCCATGCTGTTCCAGGAAATGGCTGCTTAGAGACAAATGTTGTATCTTTAATAAACTCATCTGCAGGCCAAGCTTCACGGAACGAATGAAGCTCACTAAGGAATCCTTTTGTATATTTTTCATCCTTTGTAAGTGCATAGGCACGGCCAAGACTTTGCCAATAAATTGTACGGAAAAGAGACCAACTCCACTCATTATCCCTACTTGTTTCTGTCGTTGGGTTAAATGTCCAATCTATAGGACCATTAAACTTATAACCAAAAATATCATGCTGAAGAACTTTCTCTGCGTCATTAATAATCTCGCTATCCTTAAGTTCTTCTGCATCTTTGATAGAAAAAAGATAATGCGGTGTCTCTCTTTCTCTAAAGTATTGTATTAAATTCTTTCCATTCAATTCACCTATTTCCTTTAATGGTGAATAATTACAATCTAGAAGATCTATTAACTTTTCCATACTATTCATTGACAACCTCAAAATATTAAGCAGGACAGCTTTTACACTGTCCTGTCTAAAGAATTACGCTGATATCTTACTTTGCAAGATATCTGTCATATGCTTTCTGATAGATAGCAACAGCTTCTTCAAGACCAAATGCCTTTAGCTGTGCCTGATACTCAGCAAATGTAGTTTCATTTAACTCAAGAGCACCTGTGATGAACTTTGTCTCCATTTCATCAGCATATGTATTTACTTTGTTCATGATAGAAGCAGCCTTTGCACCATCCTCAGAAGAGATAGATACAGGAGGAAGCATGTACTTACCATAATCTGTCTGAGCCCAAAGCTTAAGTGCATCAGATTGCTCTTTTGTATCATAATACTGCTCAAGATATCTTGGATCCTGAATCATAGCACCATTAACAGAAGCTCTCATGTACTTTGCCATGACATCATCTTTGTTTTCACTAACAAAGTCTGTATATGTTGGGTATCCATCTACCATTGTGTATGTAACACCTTCAATACCGAAGTTAGCAAGTAGGTGTCCTTCTTCGCCATAAGCATAGTCAAGGAGTCTTGCAGCAGCTTCAACATTCTTACAGCTTGTTGTGATTGCAGCAGCACTAGATGCCTGTGTATCGAAAACTGTATTCATCTTTGCAAACTTAGAGTTTGTTCCAGCCTTTGTAGATAATGGCTTAGAAGATGTAATCTCAACATTTTCCATAGACTTAACAGCAGAAGCAATAAGAGATCCTGGGTTGTAACCAATAGCAATCTTTCCGCTGAGGAACATTGAGTTCATTCCATTCTTGTTAACAGACATATAGTCGTTATCAAGTAAGCCTTCAGCATAAATCTTGCGGAGGAATGCAAGATAATCATATCTGTTGTGTTCAAGGTATCCATGCTTTACAGTGCCATCTTCAACATACCAGCTATCCCAAGAATCAAATGCTGGAGAGAAGACTCTGCTGATATGGTCAGGTCTTACAGACATTGGGATTTCAACAAGGCCAGAATTCTTGATTGCAACAAGAACATCATAGAGTTCGTCAGCTGTTTCTGGTGTCTTATCAAAACCAAGCTGTCTTAAGATATCCATTCTATAGATGATACCTTCAGAGAAGAGAAGACTGTTGTTGTCATAGTCATAACCACGGAAGAATGGGAAACAGTAATATGTTCCATCGTCTGTAGAACATTCTTTTGCAATATCAGGATGTTCGTTGAGATACTTTGTGATATTTGGACAATACTTCTCAAAAACATCATTTAGAGGGATGATAAAACCATCATCGATTGCACTCTGTGGTCCACCAACGTAGCTAGCCCACTTGTACTCTACGATATCTGGTAACTCACTAGAAACCTGTAGAATTGAGAACTGCTCGCTAAGAATCTTGTTTTCTGCAGAAACGTTTGTGAATTCAATCTGAGTGTTTGTTCTCTTCATTACTTCCTGCCAATATGGAAGCTCTGAAAAGTCATTTGCATTCTTAATCTTTGTACTCATTGGAGCCCAATATGTGAGCTTGTCAGGAGCATTAGATTTTGATTGAGAAGAAGCTTCCTGTGAGCCCTGTGCAAAAACAGGAAGTGCGACAATAAGAAGTGAAAGGCAAAGTAATAATACTTTCTTCATAATCATTCTCCTTTTTATTTATTTATTTTATTTCTAAATTAATAGACCAATTATCGTAGGCTTCTTTCAAAGCATTTGAGAGACCAGAGATAGTGTAATAAGCACTATTCTTGTCATCTAATTTTTTCTCAGCAAAGCTAGAGTAGTCCTCTACCCCATTCTTCTGAGCTAATAAAACTGCCCTTGTATGTTCATAAGCCGTTTTGAGTGTGCATATAGGCTCGCTATTTTCACTAACACACCTTACGCTTTCCCAAAGCTTTTCAAGTCTTTCACCTTTATCAATGGTTCTGTAATCAATGGTCTTTCCGTCAGAAATATGGCCAACAAAACCATTTTCAACCTCTTCGACATAACCATTGTCAAACTCATATGTACTTAAAGGCCCAAGTTTTACCTCATCAACAGCATGAGATGCATAATAATATAGTTCCACACCATCAACTGTCGTGAACTTCAAAGCTGCAGTATCGCAATTTGTTATAGTAGGCCTTACTCTTATTAGCTTTCCTTCGCACTTTACACTCTCAGTACTTTCATCCATTTTCTTTCCAAGAAGGAATACCATATTTTGGTACTGATGAGCACAAGCATTGGTGAATGGAGAATCATAGACCATCTCACCATGACAAGTTAAAGCCCCAGCCCAAGCTGAACGAGAATAGTAGATATCATTTCTTCTCATTAGCCTGATTGTTCTAAAACGAAGTGGCTTTCCATATAAGCCAGAAAGAATATCTTTCTTTAAAGCTTGAACATCATGAGAGAAACATAGTTGGTAGCCAACTGCAACAAACAAGTGCTTTTCTTTGCTTTTGTTTTCCATCTCTTCCATTTGCTCTAAGTTAAAGCAAACTGGCTTCTCTGTTAGAACATTACTGTTATTATCCAAAGCAAGCATTATGTATGGAAAATGAGTGTGTATAGGAGAAGAAATTATCGTTAAATCTGCCTTGTTGGATTTAAAGAATTCTTCAGGAGAAGAATAGATATCAATCCCCTTATCCACTACCTCTTGATACAAAGAACTATTTTTAGCAAATGGGTCTGCAATAGCAACAAGAGTAGAATCTAGAACATCTCTTGTTAGATACTCTTTGACATAGTTTTCACCATATCCACCCATTCCACAGAGAAGAACTCTTACTGACACCTTAATTCTCCTCAAAACCCTTCTTCAAAATAGAAGGAGCATCTACATATAAAGCCTTAGTTGGACAGACTTGGAAACAATATCCACAACCAATACAGTTTTCTGTTTTGTGTGCTTTTCTGTTCTCGACCTCTATACCTTTATACCAACAAACATCTTCACATCTTCCACAGCCAATACACTTATCTAATGCAACTTGGCACTTCTGATAAGCATCACCGAGCATATTTTGTCTCTTCTTAGCCTTCTCATCGCTCATGCTAAAGAGCTCAAGAGCCTTGCCTTTAAGTTCTCTAACAGAACTATAACCATTTTCGTCAAGCCAGGAAGATGTCTCTTTAATTAATCTCTCGCATTGTTTAATACCACCAGAACAAGCAAGAGCACCAAGCTGAACCATCTCGGATCCTGCCATGATATATCTTAAAGCTTGGTCATAAGAGAAGACACCGCCACCTGCATACATAGGAATAGTTATTCCTCTAGTGCGTGCATCTGCTATTTCAAAGCAAACAAGTGGATTAGCCTGTGTTCCACCATATCCAGAACCTGGACGAGGCTGTGTTGTCTTGTAGTCCAAATCAAAATAGAAAGCCTTCCATCTTGCTGTAGGACCAACAGCATCTGCGCCTGCAGCCACTGCCCTTCTCATAGATGTAAGACAATCAACATCTTCAATTGCAAGCTTTACCATAACAGGCGTTCCAGGAACAGCCTTCTTTATCATCTTTGTACATGTTTCAACTAGTTGGTAGTAGTTAAACTGTCTATCGCTAGCTGTTGCAACTCCTGGTGTATTAAAGTGAAGTTCTACAGCATCTGCCCCTGCAAGAACGACTTCCTTCGCCTCTTTTACCCATCTTTCTTTCCAATCAGGGTACTTCTCAATATCATGATAATGCCCAACAGAAGCCCAAAGCTTTGTTTCAGGATACATCTCCTTTCTTGCTCTTCTAACTTCTTCAGCGTATTCGTCTAGACTAGCAATTTTGTCTGGGCACTGTCTTCCTACAGCATGTGAATGAAATGCAGGTTGACCTTTAATAACAGCATCAAAGTTAGGATAGAAATATCCACCGCCACCCATGCCATGACCGAAGTTACGCATAGTAACTGCACCAGGCTTGCATTTTGAGCTTTTAATAACATTATCAGCTCCTCTTGTTGCTGGACTTGAAGCAATAACAAATGGGTTTATCATATCAAAACAATCAATGTGCATATCAGCCATAGTATTTTTCTCCCTTCAGTAAATCTAATAGTACATTTGAATCTGCAAGAAACTGTTCAACAGAATCATTCTGAACAAATTCAAGCAAACCAAAGTATTCTTTATTTTTATCAAGCAATGAAAAGTAGCTCTTCCAATGCTCAATGCCTTCTTCTAATGGTCTTCTTCCGCTCTCATCCCAATAATAAACATGGAGATAGCTCAAATATGGAAGAACCATTTTAATTCCCTCTTTTCTCTCTTCGAAACTCAAAGCTTGTGTTGGCTGCCAAAGAGTTGCTAAGTAAGGACTATCAATCGCTTTTAAGAGCTCAAGTGCAGATTTATTTTCATCTGTAAGAGTGTTTTTGTGCCACTCTAGCTTTAAAACAACATTGTACTCTTTAGCAATTTCGACACTTCTTTCAAGTTCAGAAGTCAACTCCTCTCTCTCTTCTTTTGTTAGTAGAGAACTAGGTTTACTTCCAGCCCAGATACGAACGCTATTTGTTCCAAGAGCAAGAGCTGTCTCAATGCTTGGCCTAATGTCCATATTCTGTCCTAGGCGATAATATGAACCATAGCCTGCAATTCTTAAGCCTTCTGAAAGAGTTTGTTCTCCAACACTCTTAGCAAAAGCTAAATCCCCTATCGGCAAATGATGTTTTTCACTCCACTCAATTGCCTCAAGTTTTGCTTTTCTAGCTAGAGAGATAACTTCTTTTGTTTCTTTTGTCTTAAAGGTAGCACTTACCAAGCCAGGAACAATCATCTCTTAACCCTTTACAGCACCAACCATAACACCCTTAACAAAGTACTTCTGCAAGAATGGATAAATTACCAAGATAGGTGCCGTTGCAACGACAATTGTTGCATACTTTACAGAATCAGAAGAAAGAGCAAGAGATTCTAGAGAACCAGAAGACATAGTTGAAGTATCATCCTGAACAAGAATGGTTCTAAGAATGAGTTGCAATGGATACATGCTCTTTTTTCTTAAGTAAATCATAGCTGGGAACCAAGAGTTCCAATGAGATACTGCATAATAAAGCATTATTACAGCGATAGATGCCTTTGTTACTGGAACCATTATCTTTGTAAGAATTGTAACATGTCCAGCACCATCAATCATTGCAGACTCAGGAAGTGACTCTGGTACGGCAGCCATTGCAGTGCGCAATACGACGAGGTTAAACGTATTTATTGCACCAGGCAAAATCAAAGCAGCACGAGAACCAACAAGATGGAGCTTATCAACAATTATATATGTAGGTATTGTTCCTCCCTGGAAATACATAGTGAAGATAATCATTACCGTAAAGAACTTAATTAGGAGAGGTCCCTTTCTAGATAATACATAGGCTGCAATAATTGTTAGTGCTAAATTCAAGGAGGTGCCGACAATTACTACAAAGAGTGTATTCAAGTAACCGGTAAGAATACTTCTATCCTGCATAACCATCTTATAGCTATAAAGCGAAGGCTTAATTGGATGCCAATATATTCCTGAATGCTTCATAACTTCAAATGGGTCAGAGAAAGATGCAAATACAATACTCATCAATGGGATTACAACTGCAAGTGACAATAATAGAGTTACGACGACAACAAAGAAATGGAAAATCTGTTCGCCTGTTGTATATTTAACTTTCATGATTATCCTCCTCACCAAAGACCTGAGCCTGTAAGCTTGTTAGAAATCTTATTTGTTGTCCAAACAAGAACAAAGCTTACAATTGAGTTGAACATTCCAACAGCTGCAGCATAAGAATAATTAAGGTTCAATAATCCTTCACGATAGACATATGAGTTAATTACATCTGCTACTTCATATGTCAAAGAGTTATACATAAGAATGATCTTCTCGTATCCAACATTGAACATCTTTCCAATCTGAAGAATGAGCATAATTACAATTGTTGGAAGGAGACAAGGTAGCGTTACAGACCAAAGCTGTCTAAGTTTCCCTGCGCCATCTATTCTTGCAGCTTCATATAGTTGGGAATCTATTGAAAGGAGCGCAGCAAGATAAACAATTGAGTTCCAACCTACGTTCTGCCAAATGTTTGAAATGATATATAAAGGAAGGAAGTACTTTGGTTCATTTAACATCGTTACAGGTTCAAAGCCAAAATACGAAAGGAATGTAGTAATAGCACCCGTTCTTGATGTTAAGTCCATAAGAATCGAAGTAACAACAACGATAGAAACAAAGTGTGGTATGTATGTTATTGTCTGTACAACCTTAGAGTACTTCTTAGAACGTAATTCACTGATAAAAATCGCAAGAATAATAGGACAAGGGAATGTAAAAATAAGGTTAGTTACACTTATTCTTATCGTATTCATCAATGTTCTCTTAAAGTAATAATCGTGAATAAAGTTCTTAAAGTGTGTTAAACCAACAAATGGAGACTTAAAGAAACCTAATCTAGGCTTATAATTTTCAAAAGCAATAATCAAGCCAAACATTGATCCATACTGGAAAACAATGTAATAGATAAGAACTGGAATGAATAAAAAGTATAGTGTTTTGTACTTATTCCAATCCTTCTTCATCTTCAGTTTTAGTGGCAAACTAGCTGATGGGTTAACTGCCACCTCATTTTGTGGTTGTTTCTTTTTCATTTATATTCCACCTTTTCCTCGTAAAGTATGGAGCACTATCTAAAATGAAAAAATTGACAAAATAAAAACTCAAGATGTCATTATTTTACTAGTAAAAATGACACTTTTTTGTCGTTTTACGCAGTTATCTTCTTTTAATAAAATAAAATACTATACAAAAAAAATAACAGAACATAGTCTTAAAATAATGGCAGAAAAAAATTACAGGTGTTTTTCGTTGCATCTGATGCAATAATCAAATCATGCTTAAAAATCCAATTATTCCAGGTTTTGCACCAGACCCATCCATTACTTATTGGGACGGTTATTACTATATTGTTACATCGACTTTTGAATATTTTCCGGGTGTTACACTATGGCGAAGTGCTAATCTTGTCTCTTGGGAAAACATTGGCGCTGTATTAACAAGAGAAAGCCAACTAAACTTAGATAAAGCTCTTCCTAGTTCTGGTTTGTATGCCGCAACAATAAGAGTAAATAACAGTGGAAGATTCTACGTCGTAACGACCAATAAATACACCCACGAAAACTTCATTTGTCATACAGATGACATTCTGGGGGAATGGTCAGAAATAAGCTTTATTACTTCCGATGGCATCGATCCTTCCCTACTCTTTTTACCTGATGGCAGATGCTTTTATACATCAAACGGAAGCGTTGATGGAAAGAGATGTATAAAAGGTGCATTCATTAATCCAGATAATGGCCAGCTTTTAGAAGACTTTCATCTTCTTTCTACGGGTTGCGGAGGTTCTTCTCCAGAAGGTCCACATGTCTATTATATTAACAATTGGTATTATCTAATGTTGGCTGAAGGTGGAACAGGATATGGCCACCATGAGGTTATACTTCGCTCCCAATCAATATATGGACCATATGAAAAGAATCCAAATAATCCAATTCTTTCTCACGTTTCAAGAAAGGGACATGTAATCCAGGCAACAGGACACGCAGACTTAATCGAAACACCTCAAGGTGAATGGTATGCTGTATTCTTAGCTATTCGTGTAAAACCAAGACCACTATTACACCATCTTGGGAGAGAAACCTTCTTAGCAAAGGTAGAATGGAAAGATAACTGGCCAATTATTGGAGAAGAAGGAAAAGTCGAGCTTTCATACGCTACTGGTCCTGGTTGTATAGATAATGATGATTATTCAGTTCAATTTTCAAAGCCTATAGCGTCATGGCATAGTCTAAAAGTCCGAAAGCCAAAAGATAATTGCTATATCCTAAACACAAAAGAAAAGAAGCTTATTTTAGTTGGCGAAGAGAATATAAACACATCCCTTGGTCACCCTACACTTTTAGCTTTTAGACAGCGAGGCTTTCACGAAAAAATGGAAGCTATTCTTTCAATTTCCAACTTAGAAGGAAGAGCAGGAATAGCTAGTTGGCTTAGTAGCGACTATCACTATCGCTTAGAAATAAAAAAGACAAAAAAACATGTTGTTGCATCACTTGTAAGACATATTCATGACTTTGAAGCAACAACAAAAAAAATGCTACTGCCTATACTAAATGATGTTAAGCTAACAATAACTTCGGATGAAAACTACTACTATTTCTTCGTAAACGGCATCTTTTTAGATAAAGCATCTGTGTATGGTCTAAGCCAAGAAGGAACAATGTATAACTCATTTACAGGAGCATTATTTGCCGTCTATGCAGAAGAGGGAAAAGCAACTTTTCTCGAAGGCATAACTATGAAAAGTATTAGCGAGGAGAATAAATAAATGAAAAAAACAGCAATTGTAACGGGTTCAAGTAGAGGAATTGGTTTTGCTATTGCAAGACAACTAGGAAAAGACGGTTACAACATCGTAATGGTTGCAACTGGTGATAGAGAAAAAAACAGAGAAGCAATTGAAAAACTAGAAAAAGAGAACATTCCTGTTGAATATGTAAAAGCAAATGTTTCTGATAGCGAAGATAGAAAAAGAATAGTTGAAAGTGCTATTTCTCGCTTTGGCAGAATAGACGTTCTTGTAAATAATGCAGGAGTTGCTCCTGTTGTTAGAGCAGATTTATTAGAGATGACAGAAGAATCTTTTGATAGAGTTCTGACAATAAATACAAAGAGCAACATGTTTCTTACTCAGCTAGTAGCAAAAGAGATGATAAAGCAGAATAAAATAGATGAAAGGCGTGGCGTAATCGTTAATATATCTTCCTGTTCTGCCGTTGTTTCTTCAACCTCTAGAGGAGAGTATTGCGTTTCAAAAGCAGGGATATCTATGTTAACTACACTCTATGCAGATCGTCTTGCAGGAGAAGGAATTCTTGTTCATGAAGTAAGACCAGGTGTAATTAAAACAGATATGACCAGTGCTGTTGAAGAAAAATATGATAACTTAATTAAAGATGGTATCTTTCCTATCGCACGTTGGGGAAAACCTGAGGATGTTGCAAACGCTGTAAGTGCACTTGTTTCTGACAAATTCTTATACACAACAGGTAATTATATTGATGTTGATGGTGGATTTCACATAAAAAGACTATAGAATGAGATAACTATGGAATACAAAGGCTACAATATTGAAGAAATTAAAGTTAACACTTGTATCGTTGGAACGGGTGCTGCAGGTTACAATGCAGCATGCAAGCTAAAGAAGCTTGGACAAAACGACATATTATTAATTAGTGAAAATCGTCTCGCAGGTACCAGCAGAAACACTGGAAGTGATAAGCAAACATACTACAAACTTTCACTTAGTGGGAAGACTCCAGACAGCATCGAGATGATGGCAGAAACACTTTTCAATGGCAAAGCTGTCGATGGAGATATTGCGCTCTCTGAAGCTGCATTAAGTGTTCAGTCATTTTTACATCTTGCTGAGTTAGGACTCCCCTTCCCAACTAATAGCTATGGAGAGTATGTTGGTTATAAAACAGACCATGACCCAAGGGAGAGAGCTTCTTCAATTGGACCATATACATCAAGAGAAATGACAAGAGCTCTAGAAAAAGAAGCTCTTAGCCTAGGTGTTCCATTTCAAGACAATCTTCAAGTAGTAAAGATTTTATCAGATGATGAGCGTAGTTATGGCCTTATATGCATAAAGACAAAAGAATCTGACAATAAGAATTCTTTCGTTTTAATAAGAGCAGAAAACATAATCTATGCAACTGGAGGACCTGCTGGAATATATAAAGAAAGCGTATATCCTTTCAGCCAAAAAGGATCATCAGGACTCGCTTTTGAAGCTGGAGTAAAAGGAAGGAACCTAACAGAATGGCAATTAGGACTTGCATCCATCTCCCCAAGGTGGAATGTTTCTGGAACATATATGCAAGCTCTTCCTCGTTTTTATTCAACACTTCAAGACGGAAGTGATGAAAGAGACTTTCTATCTGACTTCTTTGAAGATAAAGCAAAAATGCTTTCTTTTATCTTTCTTAAGGGCTACCAGTGGCCATTTGATGTTAGAAAGGTTCAAAATGGCAGTTCTATAATAGACCTACTTGTATATCTAGAAATTAGCAAAGGCCGAAGAGTATTCCTCGATTACAGAAGAGATCCTTACGATGAAAGCTTTTCATTTAGCTCTCTAGAAGAGGAAACATATAGATATTTAAAAGAAGCAAATGCACTAGTAAATAAACCTATTGAACGCTTAAGACTTATGAATAAGCCAGCAATAGATTTCTATTTAGATAAGGGCGTGGATTTAGAAAAGGAACCTTTAGAAATTGCACTTTGCGCACAACATAACAATGGAGGCTTAGATCTCAACAAATGGTGGGAAAGCAATCTAAAAGGCTTCTTTGTTGCAGGAGAAGTTGCCGGAAGCCATGGAATTTATCGTCCAGGTGGCTCTGCCCTCAATGCAGGACAAGTTGGTTCGACAAGAGCAAGTGAATATATTAACGAAAAGAGGAGAGACTTTACACAAGATGAAAGTGCTTTCTCTCGAGTTAAGACTAAGGCTCTAGATGAAGTAATCGATATTAGCGAAAAGACATTTGGAAAAGATGAGAATACAGAATCTTTGAGGCTACACTTCTCTTCTTTAATGAGCAAATGCGGAGGTGCTATTAGGAACAAAGAAGAGATTGAAAAGCTAAGTGCAGAAGTAGATTCTCTTCTAAATAATTTTGAAGAAAAAGTTTCCTATAACAGCCCTCTTTCTCTAAAAAAGGTCTTTTCTCTAAGAGATATGCTATTAACACAGAAATGTTACCTACTGAGTATGCTTAATTACATAGACGAAGGTGGCAAAAGCAGAGGAAGTGCTCTTTACACAGATAAAAACGGAATAAAACCCTACTCATCTCTTCCAGATATCTTTACATTCACACTCGACGGCGGAGAAAAAGATGATTTAATTCAAGAGATGAAATATAAGAACAATAAATGTACATTTAATTGGAGAAAAGTACGACCAATTCCACAAAGAGATGACTTCTTTGAAAATGTTTGGAAAGGCTACAGAGAAAACAAAAACATAGATTGAAAGAGGAAAAAAATGTCAGTACATGAAAGATTTCACTATAAAACTCTTGGCGAAGTAATTGCAAAATGCAAAGAATTAGGACTCTCTCTTCCATTTGCAGAAGATACAAAAGCCCTATCTAAGCCGTTACAAGTAAGGAACGTTACTTTTCCTAACCGTCTAGGCTCTGCTCCTATGGAAGGTGCAGATTCCACAGTAGATGGTTCACCTTCCGCTTTTACCCTAAATCGCTACAAAAAAATAGCAGAAGGCGGAGCTGCAATCATGTGGTTTGAAGCAATCTCTGTTGCAGAAGAAGGACGTTCGTCAATGACACAGCTCTTAATCACAAAAGAAAATGTTGACGAATTTAAGAAGCTCACTGAAGCAGTAAAGGAAGCTGGATTAAAAAAGAATGGCTACGAGCCATACCTAATAATGCAAGCAAACCACTCTGGACGATACTCGAATCCGGGAAACAAACCATTCCCTTTAATTATGTATCGTCACCCATTTTTAGAGCAATTCAGAGCAGCTAGCGATGAAAACATTGTCTCTGATGATTATTTAAAAAAGACAGAAGAGAACTTCGGAGAAGGAGCAAAGCTTGCAAAAGAGGCAGGCTTTGACGCTGTTGATATAAAACAATGTCATGGCTACCTATTTCAAGAAGCTGCCTCAGCCTTTTATAGGAAAGGCGAATATGGTGGTAGTTATGATAACAGAATGCGACTATTAAAAAACTCTATACTAAAAGCAAAAGTATATGAAAGTTCATCATTTATGATTACAGCAAGAATTGGAATATATGATGGATATCCGGAGTATGCAGGCTTTGGACAAAAGACAGATGGCTCAATGGCTCTCGACCTAACAGAACCAATCCAGCTTGTAAAAGATCTAAAAGCAATGGGACTAGACATGGTAGATTTGACAATGGGTAATCCATATGCAACTACCCATATAACACGCCCTTATGATATGGGAAAATATGATCCACCAGAACATCCTTTTGTCGGCCTTGATCGAATGATTAACTCTATTGGAAAAGTAAAGAAAGCCGTTCCGGATATGACAATTTTAGCTTCTGCGCCAACATATTTAAGAGAGTATTCTGACCTGTACTCTGCAGGTGCGATAGAAAAAGGAATGTGTGATGGCATGTTGTTTGGCAGAATGCAATTTGCAGATCCAGATTTTGCCAAAGAGATTATCAACGGAAGAATAGATAAAAATAGAGTATGCCTTACTTGTGGTAAATGTGGTGATTTAATTCGCTCACATAAACCTACAGGATGTGTCATTAGAGACAATAAGACATTTATGCCTTTCTATAAAGAATTCTTAGAAGAAAAGAAAAACTTGCCTTCTAATTTTAGAGGATAACATTTGGTCAGGTAAATCCTGACCATTTTTTCACCCATATTGAGAGCAAATGACAAATAAAATAGACTAACGCTATGAAAAGGATTGCTGTTTTTCTATTAATTATTCTTTCTCTCTTTCCTCTTATGGCGACAAAGAAGACTCTTAGCTACTATTCTGTACAAAATGACAATAAAGTAGTTCCTATTGATCTAAACTGGTCGATAACAAAAGAAAAAGATTCATCTAAAGGATATGAAAGCAACCTAGCAAAAGCTTTGTTGGTGCTATCCCGAAGCATATATGTATCAGAAAAAGTATTTATAGAAAACTCAAAGAAGCTTGGATTTTCAAAGATCTTTTATCACACAAGCAAAAATGACATTTCCCAACCAGTTGTCGGCTTTGCTCATCAAAAGCATTGGGGAACAAACTATTATCTTATTGTAGTACGAGGAACTTCTTCGTTTGATGACTTTATAACAGACTTAAAGAGTCAAATTGATTACTTTGAAGAAGCAAGAGATTTTGTTCATGACGAATTTGTTTTGTACCTAAATAGCTATCTCAAAAAATCTGAAGAGGAAGTTAAGAAAGAGAAGAATGTCTTTTTTATAACAGGCCATAGCCTTGGAGGTGCTGTTAGCAATCTCCTTTCTAAAACTATTGAAGAATTTGCTGATAGAAACAAAATTTTTACCTATACATTTGAAAGCCCATCCACAGGTATAAACGAAAAAGAAAGAGACTCGACAAACGCTATCAACATAATTAATGAAAATGATTTTGTTCCAACAATTCCCCGTCCTGAAGGACGATATGGTCAAGACATATCCTTCTATCCTGATATGCTTGACTCATTAATATATAAAGAGATATCAGGAAAAGATAGAGATGAATTAAATGATTTTTCTCTCTCTGACAAATGGAGCAATCATCTCCTTGATTGCGCTCTATCTTATGTCATTTCTAGAGAACTTAGAGAAGAACGCATAAAGAAAGAATAAAACAAAGTTTATGGTTTTAAAGTCCCAATTGGAATAACAAGAACGCCATCAGTTCTCTTATAAGCACAATCTCCATTAGCGGTTAAAACCATCAAAAATGATGGGGCCTTCATTTTTTCTGTATCTATTTTATTAGCTAACTTTTTTAAAGATTGAGCGCCTTCTTCTATAAGTTTGTCACCACCAAGCTTTATTTCTATTAATCCATAAGAGCCGTTTCGACAGTGTATAACAGCATCACACTCTAAATTGCTCTTGTCTCTATAATGATAGACGGTTGCATCTAAAGCATCAGCATAAACTCGAAGATCTCGCATTGCTAATGTTTCAAAAAAAGAGCCCCATAGTATTTAAATCCTTTATTAAGTCATTAGGACCTAAACCCAATGATGCAGTAGCAATTGAAGGATCGACAAAATATCGTGTATCAGATGTACGTATTACAGACTTTGAACGAAGATTAGGATTCCATGCTACAACATCTTCAACTACAAAAATCTTTTTTAGTGCCTTTACGTAATTAGATACAGTTCTAACACAATATTCCGGTTTTTCGTTTTTTTTAAATCAGCAATAATTGTTTTAATAGAGGCTTGCGAACCTTGATTCCTTGCATAAGAATGCATCAACCGCTTAATAAATTTGGGATTTTTTCTTTCTCCTTCTACACGTGAAACATCCTCTTTTACAACTGCATCGAAGTAGTCGAAAGCTTGTTGTAGAGCAACATCTTCTGGCACATCCAAAGACATAGGCCAACCGCCTCTACATATTAGGAATGATATATCTTTGAGTGTTAATGAAGATGAACCTCGAATACTATCTTTCGGAGAAGCAAAAAGATTATATAAACTAACAGACCCATTTGATTCTCCTGATTCGTAAAGACTCATTGGTCGCATTTTTAACCAACTAAATCTACCAGTTCCTGTGTGATGTATCTCATCAGTATTAGATGGCACAGCAGATCCTGTTAAAATATATAACCCAAATTTTCGTCTATGATCGACAGAAAAGCGAATAGCATCCCACAATTTCGGGGCGAGTTGCCCTTCATCGATAAGTCTAGGGTTGTCCCCTTCCAAAAGTGATTCTGGATCCATATCTGCACGCATTAAGTTTTGTTCGTATAAAGGATGCTAGCAACAATTTGTTCTGCAGTAGTTGTCTTACCACACCACTTTGTTCCCTCAATCAAAACAGCCCCTTTACTTCTTAATTCTTTTTGTAACAAATCGTCAGCAATTCTTTTCTTATAATCTTTCATGCAAAATTCCATTATCTAAATACGGATATAGCATATTTTGATTTCCAAGTTGGCCAATTTTTGCTTACATAGTTGGCATTTTTGCTTTTGCATCTTTGTTTATTTTTACATAGAAAGGAGTAATATGAATATTTTTCACTCTCTAGATATACTTCTATTTCTCTTTTATTTAGAATAAAAAGAAAGGAAAAGAAAGATGCGAAGAGAAGATAGAGAAGTTAAAGATATTAATTCAATTTTCGATGTTCTAGAAAGATGTACAGTTATTAGAGTTTGCCTCTTTGATAGCGAATATCCATATGTAATACCTATGACATTTGGCGCCGAATTAGTTAATGGCGAGATTACAATCTATTTTCATAGTGCGCAAAGTGGTAAGAAGAACACACTTCTTAGCTTAGATAATAGGGTTTCTGTGGAAGCAGATTTGTACTATAGAACAGAAGAATCCTTTGGCGGTATTACAGCTAAATATGAAAGTGTTATTGGTAGTGGAAATGCAATTAAGCTTGAGGAAGTCAAAGACAAAGTCCATGGCTTAAAGGTGATTCTAGATCACTACAATAGGACAGGATTTCCTGTAGAAAGTTGCAAAGGCCTATCAAAATGCGATGTATACGCAATCAAACTAAAAGAAATAAGTGGCAAACATAACATATGAAAAGAGAGGACACCTAGCAAGAATCAATTTAATAGATAGGAGGGGGATTTTGCTAGGCATCCTCAGAATTAACTTTTTAAATGCCCATTAATAAAGAGGCAGCGTCCTCATCAAGATATAAATTCCAATCAGGATGGGTCTTTAAAAGTGTAGCTGGAACAAGTGGCGTTACTGGCTTTGTTATTGTGTCATAAACAGCTTTAGCCTTTACCGCATGAGGTACGACAGAAACAATGTGAGAACATGACAAAATCTGTTTAGGAGCCATGCTAATTGCCTTCTTTGGTACACTATCAAAACTATCAAACCAACCTTCTCCAACTTGTTGCTTTCTACATTTTTCATCTAAAACAACAATTTTATAAGCTTCGTCTGTATCGAAATCTGCAGGAGGATCATTAAAAGCAATATGACCATTCTCGCCTATTCCGATTACGCCAACATCAATAATGTCACTTCTGAGTTCTTCTGTTAGTTTTTTGATATTCTCTTCAACATTATCCTCTTCGCCTGGAACAAAATGAGCAGAGTGCAAAGGAACTTGAGAAACAAAGCGTTCCTTCAAGTACTTTCTAAAAGAAGCCTTATGAGTAATCGGGAGTCCAACGTACTCATCTAGGTGGAACATATCAACTTTTGTCCAATCGACATTTTCTTTAACAAGATAAGAAAACATTTCAAATTGGCTTGCGCCTGTAGATAGTACTATTCGCGCCTTCCCTCTTGTTTTTATTGCTTCATTAATCAACTGAGCAATTTTTTCTGCTGCTTTTTTTCCATTTTCATCAGCATTTTTTAATACATTAATTGTAATACTCATCTTTTTATTTCAACTCCTTCTTTATAAATCTTTTCTATTTTTCCTTCTTCATTAATTATCAATAAATCAGCCTTTTTACCTACTTCAATTGACCCAATTTCCCTATCCATTCCTATTGTGCAAGCTGGTTGCAGAGAGAGTAATCGTGATATTTCTACAACATCTAAAGACATTATTTTATAAAGTGTGTTAAACAGGCGTTCTCCAGTTGCAACTGAACCTGCAAAACAACTTCTATCTGGCATTTTTGCGATTCCATCTTCAATTATAACAGATGTACCATTCTTCCTTGGGCCTAGAATTGATGGACCATCCTTCATTCCTGCTCCTCTCATGCTATCAGAGCAAACGACTATTCTATCATGTCTTTTGAATCGAAAAATGTAATCAAGTAGAGCTGGAGGAAGATGCATTCCATCCCCTATTAACTCAACATACATATCATCAAGAAGATAGCCACTTTCAACACAACCTAGAACTCTAAAGCCACCATGACGAGTAATAGTACTCATTCCACTATAGAAATGCGTTAATTCTTTTAAACCGTGGTCATATGCTTTCTTTACTTCATCAAGAGTTGCATTACTATGAGCGCAAGAGACATTTATATTCTCTTTCACCAAATAATCAATAACAGTACAATCTTCATCCATCTCAGGAGCAAGACTTACTCTTTTTACAAGACTAGGTGCAATAGACAAGAATTTCTCTATATGTTTAATTGTTGGTTTTACTATATAGCGTTCGTCTTGCGCACCTTTTTCTTTTTTGTTGATAAAAGGACCTTCAAGATGTACTCCTAACAATCTTGCACCATTCTTACTAGATTGTGCTATTTCTGCGTTTTTTAAGAAAGCTACTAACTCTTCATCAGAGCTAGTTAAGCTAGTTGCAAGAAAAGATGTTGTTCCACCTTTTATTAGACTCTCTGCGGCTTTTTCTATAGCTTCTGTATCGCCATCCATAAAATCATAACCACCAGAACCATGTGTATGACAATCAACAAAACCTGGAAACAAATAGTTATCCTTGCAATCGATAGTCTCTTCATTTATGGTCTGAATCTCACCAATTTCTTTTATTAAACCATCAACAACTCTTACTGAGCCATTAATTACTTTGTTAGGAAGAACAACCTTTGCATTTCTAAATATCATAGTCATCCTCGATTTTTATAATCTTTACCATGTCGCGGATTATATGGAAGGGATCCTTTACAGGAAGAGCAACAACGGTATTTATTTCTTTTCCATCTCTTCCTCTTATTTGATTCCATTCTCCATTTTTTTGCGAAGGGAAGATTAAGAAAGTATATGCATAAACCTTTTCATACATTGCCTTCAACTCATCATCACCCGTCAGATGATAAAGCAAAGCATATATATACAAAGCTTCGCTATGTACCCACCAGAGTTTATAATCCCAGGAAGAAAGCACCAAAGAAGAATAAGAAGAGTTATCTCCCTCACCTTTTACTCTTCCTCCAGAAATATCTACAAATCGAAATATTCCACCATATTGATTATCCCAAGAAAGAGCAAAAACATTTTTTGCAATATTTACTATATCACTTAGATAATTATTTAAATTATCTCTCTTTGTTAAATATTCAATAATAAACCAAAGGTCTTCTAGATTATGACCAGGATTAATATGGCGGTCTAATAAACGTTCATTCCTATCAGGAAAAGACGAAACATACTCTCTTATTACTCCCTTTTCTCTATCATAGTGTTTATTCCAAATAATAGAAAAACATTGATCCTGGAATTTTGTCCATTCTTTTGTATCAAAAGAAAAAAAAGAAAGCATTGAAATATACGCATCAAGAGTATTAAGAAGGATCATTGGTATTCCATGAGAAGAATAACCAGGAGGAATATCATATGGACGTGTTAAAAACGATGAACTATCAATACGTTGTTTGATTGATGACATAATTAAAGTGGCTATTTCAGCTTTCTTTTTGTCACCCTTTAGCTTTGCCCATTCACATAAGCCCAATAAAATAAAACAATCTGTGTAGATGCTTAAAGACTTTTCACCATTTTCACTTATGACACTTCCATCACGCTCTGTGACATAGTTTGAGCAATATGTTGTCTTATCGAAGCCATAAGACAATATAAATGCTTCAGTATCATCTCCTAAAGAGAATAATGTATTGTAATCTAAATTCTTGAAATACTTTTTATTCTCAATTAAAAGAGCAATTATATAGAGCCATCGTCCCTCTGACCATAAATACTTATTCTCAGATAAAAGGGACTCTCCATCATTAGAAATGCAATTTAAAATTCCACCATATTTTCTATCTGTCTTATCTAACCAATATGGCATAAATTTTCTTTCTATAAGCTCTATATAATGCTCTTTATCAATCATTTTTACATTTTCAAGGATGAAGACATATCTCCACTCTTTCTCCTATTCATCGAGTAAATAATGATAAAGACAACTACAAGAAGAATTACAGACAGAGCGCTTGCTTCCCCAAGCTTTCCATCTTGAACAGCTCCATATATCTGAATAGGTACTGTCCTTGTCTTTCCTGAATAAAGAAGAATAGTTGTACTTAATTCTTGCAATAGAGTTGTGAGTGTCATAATTGAACCAGATATAATTGCAGGAAGAATTAGAGGAACACTAACATGTCTGAATGTATAGAACCAACTTGCACCACTTATTGTACTTGCTTCTTCCAAGCTTGGATTAAGCTGCGTAAGCTGTGCAGATACAGAGCGGTATACATAAGGTGTTCTTCTTATCATGTATGAGATAATAATGATTGTATATGTTCCTGTTAGTCTTAGTGCACTATTACCACTAAATGCAGAAAGAAGTGCGATAGAAACAACAGTTCCAGGGAGAATAAAAGGACTCATAACAGCGAGGTCCAATAGAGGTGCTCCCTTTGGCTTCTTTCTCTCTGTAATATACGCAATAATCGAACCAAGAATAGCACACAGAACTGTCGCTGTAATTGAAAGAAAGAATGAGTTAAACAATTCTTTATGTGAGTACTTAGGAATTCTTAGATAATTATTGAACGTAAAACCTTGAGGAAGAAGACCAACCCATTTAGTAAAGAATGACATTATTATGATAGTTATCTGAGGTAGCAATGAAACAATAAGAATAATTAAACAATATATTGTAGATGCTATCACTGCACCTTTTCCTTCATGAATCTTTAAATCCTTGTGTGTTGCAGATATAGTCTCATATTCTCTCTTTGCAACAACATATTTTTGTACATACAATACAATAGCAGTAATAGCGACGTTAACGACAGCAATAGAAGCTGCTCCATTTATGTTAAAGAAGCCATTTACCTCAAAATATATAAGTGTCGGAAGAACATAATTGCTTCCACCAATGATGGCTGGAATACCAAAGTTTCCAATAGCTCTAACAAAGACTAAAAGAGCAGCAGCGCCTAGAGAAGGCATTATGAGAGGAAGAGTAATTGTTCTCATTATTCTTCCACCTTTTGCTCCCATTAGCATTGCAGACTCTTCGAGCAGAGAGTTTGCACTAGCAAAAGCTCCATAGCTGAGTTGGAATACGAATGGATAATACGTTAACGTCATACACAAAATCATGCCAAACATTCCATAGATAGGAGGAACTGTTACTCCAAATGGTTTTAAAATCCAATTAAGAAATACTCTTAAAACTCCTTTATTTCCTAAAAGAATAACCCAAGTGTAAGCACCAACAAAACTTGGCATAATAATAGGAAGAATACCCAATGAAAGGATTAGTCTCTTTCCTGGAACTTTTACACGTGCAACGCAATACCCCATTGGAACACCAATAATGAGAGTAAGAACTGTTACGCTAATACTAACAATGAAAGAGTTCTTCAAACTCTTCATATATAGATTACTAGTAAAGAATTTTCTGAAACCCTCAAGAGACCAACCAGAAAATTCTAGTCCTTCCGTTGGAGCCCAAAAAGCTCTTAAAAGTGTTAAGACCAACGGGTATAGCAAGAATATTGCTAAAAAGGCCATAGGAAGAGCAAAGATTAAAAGCTGAGAAAAATCCCTCTGGAAGAATTTCTTTACTTTACTCTTCTCTTGTCCATTATCTGTAATAGAGAATTTTCTACTCATAGTTCTCTTCCTTCAGGAGAAAAGAGGAAAAGCTTTTCTTTTTTAAATCCAACAAATACTTCATCGCCTTCATGAATATTCTTCTGAAGAGAGTCCATATCTATTTCTAGCGTTACAGGTGATATATCTTTGTCTATATCAACCTCATAGCGGATAAACGAGCCTAGGTGTTGAATAATATGGACTCTACCCTTAACTGAGGAACCATCATTTGTTAAAGAGACAAATAAATGTTCAGGTCGAGCTCCAACAAGAACAGTATCACCAACATTCGCATTAACATGACATCTTGATGTAGAAACTGGAAGTCTTACTCCACTTTTTACTACCTCACACTCAACAGCAGAAGAATCTTTACTTACAACCTTTGATTCGAAGAAATTCATCTTTCCAATGAAGTTGGCAACAAAAGCATTTTTTGGTTCGTTATAAAGCTCATCAGAAGAACCAATTTGCTCAACAATACCTTTTCTTAAGACTGCAAGCCTGTCTCCTACAGCCATCGCTTCTTCCTGGTCATGTGTTACAAATATAGTTGTAATATTAGTTGCCTTCTGAATTCTTCTAATCTCTGCTCTCATATAACGACGGGGTTTAGCGTCCAAATTAGCCAGTGGCTCGTCTAAGAGAAGAATGTCAGGATCATAAACAAGTGCACGAGCAATAGCAACACGCTGTTGCTGTCCTCCGGAAAGAGCTGTTGGACTAGGATTACGTTTTAACTCTTCTTGTAAGCCTACAAGTTCCATTACCTCAGTTACTTTCTTTTTTACTATATCTTGAGGAACCTTTCTTACTCTTAAGCCATAGGCTACATTTTCAAATATTGACATATGTGGATAGAGAGCAAAGCTTTGGAATACCATACCAATATTTCTCTTATATGGAGGTATTGTTGAAATATCAACATCACCATAAAACATCTTTCCTGAGCTAATTTCTTCTAAGCCGGCAGTAGATCTTAAAAGAGTTGTTTTTCCACATCCTGATGGACCCAATAGACAGAATAATTCTCCTGGATTAATTGTAAAGGAAACATCTTTGAGTGCATGTACTGCATTCTTTGTCCCTTCTCCATAGATTTTATTTACACCTTCATATGTTACATTCTTACTCATATTTATCCTTTTATAAAAAGGGCTGGAAGTCTTAAGCTCTCAGCCCAATTAATTGTTTTAATTATTACTAGAGGAGTGCATTAAATTCATTAACTAAGCCTTTCTTCATTTCCTTAGCCTTAACAGCATCATATTCAAAGAACTTCAAATCAGAAAGAGCAGGAAGATTATCTGGACCTGGAATTTCTGTAGAAACAGCTCGTCTATTACACTCTGATCTAACGATTTCAAATGCTTCTTTTGTTGTCATGAAGTCGATAAACTTCTTTGCAGCCTCAAGGTTCTTACAGTTAGCAAGAATTGCTGAACCTTCAATTCTAAAGCCTGTTCCCTCTTCAGGACATACATAAGCAACAGGATCTCCTTCGCCAATCTTTGTACTAATATTTGCTTCACCAGTAACTGTAATTGCATATTCACCACGAGCAACACTGTCAGGACCAGCTGTGGAAGAAGCAACATATGTAGTATTAGCAACTACTTCTTTTACATAATCCATACCATAAAGTTGATTCATCATATAAAGCTGAGCATAAGCTGAACCAGAAGAAGCTGGGTTAGCAAGAACAATCTGTCCCTTATACTTTGGATCAGCTAGATCTTTCCAAGATTTTGGAGCATCTTCTTTTGAAAGAAGATTTGTATTATACATAATTGCCTGTAATGGCATTGATGTTGCATAGTACTTTGGAACTTCAGAACCCTGATCTTTATATTCAGCAGCAATATTAGCATCATTAGCACACTTATATGGCTCAAGCATATCATAAATCTGATCGAGGTTTTCTGTGCCCATTAGAAGAATAACATCACCTTCCGGCTGTGGCCATTCTGTCTTTACTCTTGTTACTAAGTCTCCAGAACCAGCACGGATAATAGTTACGTTAATATTTGGATAGAGCTTATTAAACTCCTGTGTAAGCTTTTCAGCTTCACCTTCTGATGCAGCACTATATATTACGAGATTCTCTTTTTCTGTTTTTGTTTCACTTGAACCTTGTGCAAAAATTGAAAGGGAAACCAATAATACGAGCATGATTGCGATTACTTTTTTCATGAAAACTCCTTTTTTTATTTCTTTTGTAACTAAAATTCTAGCATAGTATTTCCTAAAGACAAGAAAAAAGAATTTTCTTTGCGATAACGAAAACAAATCAGAACAATAAGGCTACGTTTTCGACAATTTCTTCTAAAACTTCGAGAATGAGATTGGAGCCCTTTTCTTCTCCGTAAGAACAGAGTTCTCGCCAATATGGCATATACTTGTATAGGCTTTTATGAGAATCTTTATATACATCTTGACTAGATTCATTAGAATGCAAATGCATAGTTTTAACTTTATGTGTATCAAGAATTCGTTTTGCTTGAGTAAGAGTATCAAAACCAAAGATAAAACTATTAACATGTAAATGGCCAACATCTAAACAAAGAGAAAGCCCAGAGGAAGCTAAATCTATCATCTCATCAGGGTGCAATACCATATATCCTTCTCTCGGATTTAAATTTTCCAGGCATAGAGATATTCCACTTTTGCTTATTTTATCATTGAGTATTAGGGCATTCTCCTTCATTATTTTATACTTTTCTTTGTAAAGATTGCTTTTGATATACTCTTTAGAACAAACGCCCTCATCTTTTTTTATCAAATACTCCTCAAGTTTCAATTCTTTAATTTGAGGAAGTCGCCTTGCGTAATCACTATAAACTAAGCCATCAACAAGGTATCCTGGATGTAACACTAGGTTTTCAGCGCCAACAGAAAGCGCAAGCTCTACATCTTTAAGTATTTCTCTTTCAGACCAAGCATATGAAGAAAGAGACGCAAGATTAGGAAAGAATTCTCTCTTAGGGGCAAGGAGATGTATGCTACTTACCCTGCCCTTAATTAGCGGAAGTATCTCTTTCAGACTTTCTTCTGTAGATAAATATGATAATTCAAAATAACAATCAGGATATTTTTCTCTGATTTCTTCTATAGTTTTAATATCTTTAATGCCAACAAGAGAGATACCTTTTTTATTCATTACTGAGAATCACCTCAACACCTTGATTTTCTAAGTACTCTCTAAAGCTACTATCAATTTTATCTGTAATAAAAGTATCAACATCTTTCCATGAGCAGATAGTTGAAAATGCCTTTTTACCATATTTAGAAGAATCGGCAAGAAATACAACCTTATCAGCAGCCTTAATCATACTCTTCTTTAGCTCACTCTCAACTAAATTAGATGAGGTAATAATCTCTTCAGAGTAAGCAGCTCCTCCCATGAAGTAGATATCTGCATTTATTGCTTTTATAGCATTGTTAGCAATTGGACCTATTGTTCCCATGCTTTCTCGTCTAAGTTGTCCACCAAGAGATAAAACATCGATTTGTGGATAATCTTTTAAGATATCCACAACTAAGACATTATTTGTTGCAACGCTTATTTTCATCTCTTTAATGTATTCAACTATCCTAGTTGTAGTTGAACCACTATCAATTATTATTATGTTCGAAGGAGAAATAAGAGAAGCAGCCTTCTTGGCAATAGACTTCTTCTCCTCTTCATATTCTCTCATTGTTTCGGAGATAAACCTTACCTTACTCTTCTTTTCGGTAATCATGGCTCCACCATGAGTTCTTATTACCTCTCCGTCTTTTTCCAATGATGATAAATCCGAGCGAATTGTTACAGCACTAACTCCGAGTACCTTTACAAATTCCTCTACTGTCACATAGTGATTAGACTGCAATAATTCAATGATTTTTTCTCTTCTTTCCCCTAAATCCATACCATTCCTCAATATCGAGCTTGTCCAGCTTTAACATATTCGTCTGTTATAGATTTTACTATTTCATTGAGTCTTGTGCACTCATTTTTATCATTAGATACAACTTCCCAACGACACATTGCATCTTCACTTCTACTTATTCGTTGCGCAACTTGTGCCCATTTTTTGCCATCTAGAAATGTTGTTGAATCAAAGATAATAGGAAGATTAAAACGCATTAGAGTTGCATCAAGGTCACTGCCATCATCCATTGTCTTAATTATAGTAGCACCCTCTTTTTTCATTCTTTCTTCAACACGAGCCATTATCTCCTCCATTTTTTCAGGAGCATTTTCACAATAAAGTGGCCATTCTCTCTCTCTGAAGATTGAAGTCTGTAGCTTATATGCTCTCTCGTAAGCTTGTGGATCCTCTAAGTAAGAAGATGCAGTTACGAGTGCAAAAAAGAGTGTATTCTCAACGGCAGCATAACCTTTTGATCTATCTGAAATATCAAACGGGAAATTCATGTAGTAGTGAGCAGATTCTTCCTCTGAAGCAAAATAGCCTTTACTGCAATTGTCTCTTAGCTTTGCCTTTATAAATGAGTGCCCATTGCGAATTATGTGTATATTAGCACCATCCTTCGCAATTTCACTGAGAGAAACTGGTATGGCCTTAACATCAGCATAGAACTCTCTCTTTTCCCCATTATAAAGTTTCATGAGACGCTTGCAGATTATGGACATATTTAGACCTGGCACAATTTGTTCCCCATTTTTTGCCATTAAATCTAATCTATCGCCATCACCATCAAAGCAGAAGCCAAAATCATAGTTGCCACTCTTCATAGCTTCACGTGCTGGCTTTATCGAGCTTTCAATTATAGGATTTGGATCTCCCTTTGGGAAATATCCATTAGGAATAGCATCTCTAACTTCAATCTCAGCACCAGCCTTCTGAAAAGCAAGCGCTACTTCAGTAGCTGCAGATCCATTGAGTGTTTCAATAAGTATTTTTAAACCCTTTAAATCACCTTCTTTAACAGAAGCAAGTTCCATTGAGTAAGATATAAAGCTATCTAGTTCATTAACAATGATAAGTTTACCTTTTGTCTCTTCTTTTCCTTTTTCATTGTTAAGATAGAACTCTTTTATTTTCTCAATACCACCACAAGGTCCACAACCATATGCTATAGGCTCAACCTGTGTGCTTAGTAGCTTAAGTCCAATATACTCTTTAGGGTTATGGCTTGCTGTAACCATAATTCCAGCACTTTCTCTATATCTCATGCATGTGTAATAAAACTGACAAGTTGAGATTGGGAGTGGATTTAGTAAAACATCTATTCCAACGTTCCTTAAAGCATCAACAAGACCCTCTGCAAACTCTGGAGCTCCTAAACGAGCATCTCTTCCTATTACAACAGATTTTGCTTTTACACAATCTCTGTAATAAAGTGCTACAGCACTAAAGAGTCTATCTTTTAATTCACTAGATAGGTTATCTATCTTAGTCCTTATATCATATTGCTTAAACATGCCTTCCATTAAATTGTTCATTTTATTTCCTTTTCAAAAGTAGTATACATGTATACCTTCAAAAAAGAAATAATTATTTTCAAAAACGAAAGCTAAAACAAAAAATAATAACTTTATTGTATAATATGAAGACCTTACAATATAACTATGAAAAGCATTATTATCACCGGAGCGTACGGTGGAATGGGAAGAGCAACAGTAAAGAAACTAATGCAAAAGGGTTATCGCATCTTTGCCTTAGACGTTAAAACAGAAGAATCGAAAGACGAAAACTTAATACCTATTTCTGTAGATATCACAAGTGAAGAAAGCTTATTAAAGGCAAAAGAAACTATCCTTTCGTATACAGATACAATCCATGCTATTATACACTATGCAGGATTATATATGCTTGATTCTCTTATCGAAATTGAATCATCTGCATTTCAAAAGATAGTTTCTGTAAATTTTATTGGTCCTTATTTGGTTAACAAAATCTTCTATTCATTGCTTAGGAAAAATAGCAGAATAATTATTGTTACAAGCGAGCTTGCTACAATTAAACCTCTCCCTTTTACTGGGCTATATGCTGTTACTAAAACAGCCCTCGATAGATATGCTTATTCGTTACTAATGGAAACTCAATTAAATGATATCTATGTCTCTGTAATTCGTTCAGGCGCTGTTAAAACAAATATGATTGAAAAATCTACAACAGAACTATCTACCTTTGTTAATAAAACTGAACTATATAGATGTAATGCCAAAAGATTCAAAAAAATCGTAGACACTGTAGAAGCAAAATCAATTACAGCAGAAGAATTGTCTCAAAAAACAATAACTATATTAGAAAAAAAGAAACCACACTTTAGCTATAGTATCAACAGAAACATTTTTTTAAATTTAACGCACCTCTGTCCAAGCTTTATCGAATTAAAAATTATAAAGAAAATACTCTCCTAACACAAAAAAATAGGCTCGAAAAGAGCCGAAAAAAAGTAAGGAGTAAAAATAAAAAAAGCTGGCGACGACCTACTCTCCCAGAGACGAACTCTAGTACCATCGGCGAAGGAGCGTTTTACTTCCGTGTTCGGGATGGGAACGGGTATATCCACTTCTCTATGGTCACCAGCGAGCTACAT
>JBNMJW010000005.1:0-37154 GCA_050874025.1 Candidatus Ornithospirochaeta sp. | reverse complement strand
GTTTTCAATAGCAGGTGGAAGCGATACTCTTCCATCAAATGCTGCCATATCTTTAAAGCCAGTGCCAGTAAGAAGAACAACAACAGTTGCGTCGCGCCCAAGTTCATTTACCATATGGTCTCTATCTTTCTTAAATGCGGCATATGCACAAGATGCAGCAGGCTCTGCAAGAACACCACTCTTACTTGTAAGTTCAAGCTGTGAATCGAGAATCTCCTTGTCTGTTACTTCTACTGCCCAGCCTTTTGATTCAAGAACATAGCGACGAGCCATTCTTCCATTAGCAGGAAGATCAACAGAGATGCTATCTGCTCTTGTTGTTGCTTCAATTGTTCTAAAGTCATCTTTATTAATTGAGTTAGAAATAGCATCGCTCTGAGTAGATTGACAGCAAATAATACGTGGCATTTTGTCAATCAAACCAGATTTAAGAAGATCTTTAAAGCCTTTAGCAACACCTGCAATAATACAACCGTCTCCAACTGGTACGTAGATACAATCTGGAGCCTTTCTTCCCATTTGCTCAAAGAGTTCAATAGAGACACTCTTCTTTCCTTCAATTGTCATTGGGTTATATGCAGTGTTTCTATTAATGCCACCATGAAGCCGTGTATATTCTATAGAAAGAAGGAAAGCATCATCGTATGTTCCTTTTACAGGAATAACGCGTGCTCCATATAAAACAGATTGCATAAGCTTATTAATAGGAGCAGATGCAGGTACAAATAGTACAATCTCAAGCCCTAAAGCAGCGCCTACAGCACTCATTGCAGCTCCTGCGTTACCTGTACTTGCAAGCGCAATCTTTTTCTCACCATGCTTAATAGCTTGCTGTGCAACAAGATAGCTAGCTCTGTCTTTAAAAGAACCAGAAACTAAAAGTGTATCTAGCTTAAAGAAGAGGTTAGGAGTATCGAGTTCCTCTCTTAGTCTTTTGGGTGCCATTAGTGGAGTGATTCCAACAGGAAATGAAGAATCATCCTCGCATTCGTAAGGGTAGAAGTCAAAAGGAGTAACATGTTCCTTCTCTTTTGCTTTCTTTAAAACTTCATCACTAAGTTCAACAATAAGATTCCCTTTTGGGAACTCTTTTCCTGTGTTTTCTTTTTCACATTCTGGGCAAAGATACATAATTTTATCTGTTACATATTCTCTGCCACAATCAGAACAGACGTATTTAAATCTCATATTTTCTCCTTAGAAAATAAAAAATAGAGCCGGGACGTATTATCCCGGCGAAAAAGAGCTGAATTAATTAGCCTTTAATTTTTGCGTTAAACTCTTCAATCATCTTGTCGATAGTCTTTGTAAGTTTAGGAATATCTGTCCAGTAAGATCTATCATACCACTGTCTATTGAGTTCTTCGTATGTCTTGCCCTGCTGCTCAACCCATGTATAATACTTGAGGTTATGTACACGGAGTCTTTCGTAGTATGTAAGTTCAAGAGCATTTTCGATTGTCTGGTGCTTTAAAGATGCAGCGTGAACTCTTGCAGCTTCCATTAGAGAGAATTCTCCCTGCTGCTCTGTGAGTTCCTTGAGACGAGATGTGTACATAACAGAAGAGTCTGTAAGAATTGTAAATACAGCATCATTCTCATCCATCTCATAGTACTTAGCCATCTTGATAGCGCTGAGCATGTTACCAATACCAGAGATACCAAAGAGCTGAAGTGAATCAAGTTCTTTGTCTGTTAAACCGATAGACTTAAGATAATCCTTTCCATCCTTCTCGTTGAAGAGGCGGTAGATATCCATACAATCCTGGTCATCAATAGCACAGATCATGTCAGTATTCTTTACGTTGTGAATCCATGGAACATGCTTGTCTCCAATACCTTCAATTCTGTGTGCACCAAAACCGTTGCGGAGAAGAGTAGGACACTGTAAAGCTTCACCAGCAGCAATCTTAAGATTTGGATAGACCTTCTTTAAGTGGTCACCAGCTGCAAGAGTTCCACCTGAACCTGTAGAAGAAGCGTAGCCACGAACGTTTTCTGGCTTAATACCAAGCTTCTTGATAACTTCAAGGATAGCAGAACCTGTTACTTCATAGTGCCAGAGGTAGTTCTCAAACTGCTCGAACTGATTGAAGATAACAATATGCTTGCCTCTCTCTTCATCAAGTTCATGACACTTGTCGAAGATTTCCTTAACGTTTGACTCACAGCCAGGTGTTGCGATGATTTCGCCAGCAACTGTCTTAAGCCAATTAAATCTTTCTTGAGACATGTTCTCAGGAAGGATAGCAATACTCTTACAGCCAAGGAGAGCAGAGTTATAAGCACCACCACGGCAATAGTTACCTGTGCTTGGCCATACAGCCTGCTGCTCAACAGCATCAAAGTTACCAGAAACAAGAGCTGGAGCTAAGCATGCATATGTTGCGCCAACCTTGTGTACACCACATGGGAAGTACTTACCACAAAGGGCATAGATGTGAGCCTTTGTGCCAGTAATCTGTCTAGGGATTTCAATAAAGTTGACATCACCAAACTGTCCACCTTTTTCAACTGGTTCGTTGTGCCAATTTATTCTGTATAGGTTGAGAGGATTAACATCCCAAAGTCCAACATTTTTTAGCTTGTCTTTAATTTCCTGAGGGATTAAAGAAGGATCTTTCATCTGAGCAAATGTTGGAAGAGTGATTCCCTTTTCTCTACAACGCTGAACGTTTTTTTCGATTATTTTTGGTTTTCTTTTTAAATTAATAAGCATAATAATCTCCTGTTTTTTAACAGTATTAGAGGGAAAAAATGATTTGTAAAGCTAAAAATTACGGTAAAATGACGTTTTTTTTAAATTATTGAGATATACATCAAATTTATGTAAAAAATTAATTTTAACATTAACTTTTTGTAAAGATTATTTAATTATTCTCCCGTTTCTGCTTCTTTTAATTCTCTCATCTTTTAGAGCATCTGAGAAGAGTGCTTCGATTTTATCTCCATTCTTTTCCCAACCCATTTCATTTATAAATAAGCGAAGAAGCTCATTTTTTGTAAAGGAGTTTTTGGTTGAGTTCTCTATTATATAGATTAGAGCGTTGCTAGCCTCAGCAGTTGGTATTTGGTAAGAATAACGTACTTCAGCAATAGGAGTAGGTCTGAAAAAATCTTCATTTTTGCCATTATGAAAAACAATTTCGCCACAGCAATCGGTGGTCTTTATAGCATCCAGTTCATTTTCAAGCGCTATAAAATGCTTATTGAGTCTTGAGCCTAGTTTATAGAGGGAAAACGAGTTAAGAACACGCTTAAGAAGAATCGATTCTCTAAGGGGGGCTTCTGTCTCTATTACCTCTTCCATTCTTTTTTTGATTTCGTTATCGAATTCCCCAGAGAGAAGATTCTCTGGTGAAAGTGTCATTATTTCTAGCTTAGTAACAATATATTCTCTTTTTTCCATATAAAAAGTGTAAAGCTCAAGAAGATTTTTGCATAGTCAATTGAGTTGAATCTAGAGATACAAAAAGTTATATTAATTATAAGTTTAAAGGATTGATTATGCAGATAACAAAAGACATTAAATATATTGGCGTAAATGACCATAAGATTGATTTATTTGAAGCTCAATACCCTGTAAAAAATGGTGTTTCATATAATTCATATTTGATAGAAAGTGCTGGACAAAGTCTCGTTATGGACAGTGTTGATGGAAACTATATTTCTCAGTGGTTCGAAAATATTGATAAAGAACTAAAAGGCAAAAGCCCAGACTATCTTGTTGTGCAGCATATGGAGCCTGATCATTCTGCAGGTATTTTGGCTTTCAGTGAACGTTATAAAGATGCAAAGATAATATCATCTCAAAAAGCATTTGCAATGATGAGAAATTTCTTTGGTACCGATTTCCCTGAACAAAGAATTCTTGTTAAGGAAAATGATACATTTACATTGGGCGAACATACTTTAACATTTATTTCTGCTCCAATGGTTCATTGGCCAGAGGTAATTGTTACTTATGATAGCTATGATAAAGTCTTGTTTACAGCAGATGGCTTTGGAAAGTTTGGTGCTAATGATGTCAAGACAGATGAACCTTGGGCTACTGAAGCTCGTAGATACTATATAGGTATTGTTGGAAAGTATGGACAAATGGTACAGAGTTTACTAAAGAAGGTATCTAGCCTCGATATTAAAATCATCTGTTCGCTACATGGTCCTGTTTTGAAAGATGATCTTTCATCTTACATCTCTTATTACGATAAGTGGTCTAGCTATACTCCAGAAGATGATGGTGTAACAGTTGCTTTTACATCTATATATGGCCATACAAGAGAAGCTGTCATTACATTAGTTGAAGACTTAAGAAGAAGAGGTAAGACTGTTGATGTATATGATTTATCTAGGGTAGATATTTCAGAAGCTGTAGCATCTGCATTCCAGCATAAGAACTTGGTGCTTGCTACAACTACATATAATGGCGATATATTCCCACCAATGCGTGCTTTTATTGAGCATTTAACAGAAAGAAACTATCAAAAGAGAAGAGTAGGCTTTATTGAAAATGGTTCATGGGGGCCAGTTGCAGCAAGAAAGATGAAAGAGATGTTCGAGGATTCAAAAGAGATTGAAGTCTTATCTCCAACTGTAACAATTCTTAGCTCAATAAATGAAAAATCATTATCTATGATAGAAGAGTTAGCCGAAGAGCTAGCATAATGAAAGGGGGACTTTGATTGTCCCCCTTAGCTTTATTTTTCTAAGTTTTCCTTAATTATTTCAAATACAGTCTTCCAATCTGTACACATCTCTTCTGGTTTGAAGTAGATAGCTGTTTCTCTTGCACTTGATTCTGCGCTATCTGAACCGTGGATACAGTTGTAGCTCATATAAGGAGAGAAATCGCCACGGATTGTTCCAACTTCAGCGTTCTGAGGGTTGGTTTTACCCATAATCTGTCTCATGCCAGAGATTGCATCTTCACCTTCGACAACCATTGCAACAATTGGTGCTGATGTAATGAAAGCAACAAGAGAAGGATAGAAAGGCTTTCCAATGTGTTCTTCATAGTGCTTAGCTGCCATTTCTGGTGTTACTTCCAACATTTTAAGAGCGATAATCTTGTAACCTTTTTCTTCGATTCTTGTGATAATTTTTCCAATGAGTCCTCTTTGAACTGCATCTGGCTTAATAGCAATAAAAGTTCTTTCTTTCATAAATAATTCCTTTTGTATCAATATAGCACAAAATAAATCAGTTTAAGAAGAGATAAAGTTATAGTGAAAAATTGTTGCATCTTGTTGCATTATTAATTTGACTTTGGAATATTAACGGTTAAACTAATAGTACGGAACCCCCGTAAAAGAGGAGACATAACGCATGGCAGATTTAATGCGACCAATTCCATTTTCTGAGCTTTTATTAAGAATAGCCGGAGAATATAAGAATCACGATTCAATTTTTAGTATCAACAAAGATCAGTTCTATAAGGATAAAGAGAAGCATTTTGTAGATGTATTTAATCAGAAGTGTTCAACTCCTATGGGTCCTGCTGCTGGTCCTCATACACAGCTATGTCAGAACATCGTAGCATCATATCTTGTTGGTGCTCGTTTTATTGAGCTTAAAACTGTTCAGATTATGGACCATCTTGAAATAGCTAAGCCTTGTATCGATGCTAGAGATGAAGGCTATAACGTTGAATGGTCAACAGAATATACACTCGAAAAGGCCTATGATGAATATCTAAAAGCTTGGATTACACTTCACATTCTTGAAGCTGTGATGAGAGATAAGGTCATTGAGAATCCATCTTTCATCTTTAATATGTCTTGTGGATATAACCTTGATGGCATTAAAGAAAAGAAGATGCAGATTTTTATCGATAGCATGATTGATGCTGGTAAAAAGCCTCTATTTAATGAATATATCTTAGAAGCAAAAGCTCTTCTTGATGATGGTCTCTTAGATGGAACAGGACTCGAAGATAGAAAAGAAAAAGCTATTAAGACACTTGATCATATTTCAAAGAACATTTGTGCTTCTGTTACAGTATCAACAATGCATGGCTGCCCTCCAAAAGAGATTGAGGCAATTTGTTCTTATCTCTTAACAGAGAAGAAACTCGATACATTTGTTAAGCTCAACCCAACTCTTCTTGGTTATGATACTGTTCGTTCTATTCTTGATTCTCTTGGATATAACTACGTCGTTCTTAAGAGAGAAAGCTTTGAACATGATTTACAACTAGTTGATGCAAAAGCTATGCTCCATCGCCTTGTTGATCTTGCAAAGAAAGAAGGAAGAAAGTTTGGCGTTAAGCTTACTAATACACTTGGCAACGTTAACCCACAAGATGTTCTTCCTGGTGATGAGCGCTATGGATCTGGTAGAATCTTGCTTCCTTTGTCTAGCCGCGTTGCTCTTATCCTCTCTGAAGAATTTAATGGAACTCTTCCTATCTCTTATTCTGGTGGAATCTCTGCTCTATCTGTTAAGGATCTCTTTGAAGCAGGTATTCATCCAATTACACTTGCAACCGATATGCTCCACCCAGGTGGATACGCTAAGATGAAGCAGCTTTGCGAGATTGCAAACGAATCTAAGGGTTGGAAGATGGATCATATTGATATATCTAAACTCAAGAAGTTTGTTGAGAATGTCTCTTCTCCAAAGGGTATAGCAGCAAAAGAGTACAGAGGAACTAATTCCGCTAAGGTTAATACTCCACTAGAACTCTTTGATTGCTACGTAGCTCCATGTGTTGAAGCATGTCCTATTCATCAGCCTATTCCTGAATATGTTGCTCTTGCAGGTGAAGGGAGAACTGCTGAAGCTCTATCTTTAATCTATACAAGTAATGCTCTTCCTAACATCACAGGTTGGATTTGTGACCATCAGTGTCAGAACCATTGTACAAGAATGGATTATGAGGGACCTGTAAATATTAGAGAAGTTAAGAAGCTTTGCGTTGAGCATGGCTTTGAGGAATTCAAGGAAGATTATTGGGCTAAGCCAGAAGAACCAGCAGAGGTAAAGGCTGCAGTTATAGGTGCAGGTCCAGCAGGCTTAAGTGCTGCTTATTTCCTCGCTTTAAGTGGTTTCGATACGACAGTATTTGAAAAAGAAGCTGTTGCAGGCGGTGTTGTTCAGTCTGTTATTCCTGAGTTTAGAATTCCATCTTCTGCAGTACAGAAGGATGTAGATTTCATTAAAGAGCAGGGTGTTAAGTTTGTTTTCTCTACAGAAAAAACAGTATCTGAACTTAGAAAAGAAGGCTATGAATACATCTTTGTTTCTGTAGGTGCTACTGCATCTAATGACCCAAGAGTAAGTGGAAATGGACCAAAAGAGAGCGCTGTTTCCTTCCTACTTAGAAGCAAGAGAGGCGAGAAGATCAATCTTGGTTCTTCTGTTGTCGTAATGGGTGGTGGAAACACAGCTATGGATGCAGCAAGAATGGCTATAAGAACAGCAGGTGTTGAAGACGTAACTGTTGTCTATAGAAGAAGCGAAAACGAGATGCCTTGTGATAGAGAAGAGTATGAGATGGCTCTCTCTGATGGTGTTAAGTTTATGTTCCTTGCTTCTCCAACAGATTTTACAGATGGCAGACTCTTTATTAACAAGATGGTTCTTGGCGAAAAAGATAGTTCTGGCAGAAGAAAGCCTGTTGAAAGTGGTGAAAAGATTGAGATTAACTGCACATACCTCATTTCTGCTATAGGAGAGAAGCCAGATAAGACTGTCTTAGATGCTATTGGCGTTGACGGTGTTGATAAGCTTTGGATTATTGGTGATACAAAGACAGGTCCAAGTACAGTTGTAAAATGTATTGCTTCAGCTCAAGAAGCTGTAGATGAGGCTATCGATCGCGTTTATGACGATATTCTCAAAGAAGATGAAGAAGAGGATAAGAAGAATTGTACTTGCGCTGAAGGTGAATGCCAGTGTGAGGAGACAGTTGAAGAAGAAGTCGAAGAGGATGAAGACGAAGATTCTATCAGAGAGGAAGAGGATTCATTCTTTGCTTCAATTAGAGAAAAGAAGGCTTCTATTCTCCTTCCATTAAATAAGGGTAGCAAGGCTAAAGATTTCTTTGAGCGCGAAGCTAAGAGATGCTTAGAGTGTTCTTACTACTGTAACAAGTGTACAGAGGTATGTCCTAACAGGGCTAATGTGATGATTGACTTAAGAGAGACAGGTCTCTTTGAAGATCCATTCCAGATTCTCCACTTAGATGCATACTGTAACGAATGCGGAAACTGTGCTGCATTCTGTCCTCATGATGGTGGCCCATACTTGAAGAAGTTTACTCTCTTCTCTCGCATGGATGATTTTGAGAATAGCACTAATAGTGGTTTCTACGCAGAAAATGATGAAGTAACAATTAGACTTAAAGATAAGATTGTTAAGGGCTATATCGATAAGGATGGTAAGTTAGTTGCTGATGTTCCTGAGACAGTAAAGGCTATGATTGAGACAATATTTATCTCTTATTCATATCTTCTTGGTCCAGTAGAGGAGTAATAAGAATGGCAGATTTAATCATTAAGAATGTTAGAGTAATGCAGACAGAACCTCCATTTGAGGTTATGGAAGATGTTGATGTTGTTATCTCTGGCTCTTTAATAGAGGCCGTAGGTAAGGATAAAGCAAAGGACTATAAAGCAGATAAGGTTATTGATGGAAGAGGAAAGACTCTTATCCCAGGCAACGTATGTGCTCATCATCACTATTATTCAGGTCTTAGCAGAGGTATGCTTATCTCTGCTGGCCCTCAGACAGATTTTATCCAGGTCCTAAAAGAATGGTGGTGGAGACTCGATAGAGGTCTAAGAGAAGAGAGTACATATTATTCATCTCTTATTTGCTCTCTTGATGCAATTAGCGTTGGTACAACTAGCTGTGTTGACCACCATGCTTCACCTTGTTATATCGAAGGTTCTCTCTCTACCATAGCTAGAGGTATGGAGGAAATTGGCGTTAGAGGCTCAACATGCTTCGAGGTTACCGATCGTAATGGTGGTATGAAAGAAGTTGAGGATGGAGTTAACGAAAATATCCGCTTTGCTAATGAAGTTGATGAGAGAAGAAAGAATGGCGAGAATGTTCTTTGCGAAGCCACAATTGGTGGACATGCACCATTTACAATTCCTAACGAAGGCTTAAAGCTCATTGCAAACGCAATGGATAAGACTAGACGCGGAATGCATCTTCATGTTGCTGAAGCTTCTTATGATAGTGTTTGGTCTCATCATTTCTATAATCAAGATATAGCAGATAGATTAGATGAGTTTGGCTTACTTAGACCAGAAACACTTATCGTTCATGGTGTCCATCTTTCTGAAAAGGAAATAAAGACTATCAACGAGAGAAATTGTTTCTTCGCTGTTAACCCACGTTCTAACATGAACAACCATATTGGCTATAACTCTAAGCTTCCTATGATAAAGAATCTTTGTTTAGGAACAGATGGTTGTGGTGGTAATATGTTTGAAGAGATTAAGATTGGTTTCTTTAAACATAAGGATGAAGGTGGTCCATGGTGGCCAGCAGATTTCTTAACAGCACTTAACAGAGGTAATAGACTTGTTGAGTCTCAGTTTGGTCATAGAATTAAGCTTGGTAGAGTGGAAGAGGGCTACACAGCAGACCTTGCTCTACTTGACTACAACAACCCAACTCCACTCGTAAGTGCAAATGCTCCAGGACATTTTGTTTGGGGTATGAGCTCTGGCAATGTTAACTCAACTATTGTCAATGGTAAGCTTCTCTTTGAAAACCATCAGTTTGTCAGAAAAGATGCAAATGAGATTTATAAGAGAGCTAGTGAGGTAGCCAAAGAGCTATGGAAGGTTGTAGATAAAATTAAACCATAATTTTATAATTTAACAAAAGACAGATGGGGGGATTTAATTTCCCCCTATCTTTGAATGGTTAAAATAAATCATTGTACTAAAAGAAATATAATGGTTATGGAGGAAAAGGTGCCAGCAACAAAAGTCAGCGATAAGATTATTAGAGTTGATGCGTATACAAAGGCAAGGGGCGAAGTAAAGTATGTTGCAGATATGGTTCTAGATGATATGAACTATGCATACATGGTGCGTTCTACTTGTCCACGTGGAAACATTAAGCGCATTAGTGTTCCAAAGATGCCAGAAGGATATTACTTTATCTCTGCAGAAGATATTCCTGAAGGTGGAAAGAATGAACTTTGGATGATTAGTAAAGACTGGAGATGTTTTGCAAAAGATTACGTTTTATACGTTGGTGAAACAATTGGTCTTGTTGTCGGACCAGACAGAGCTGTTCTCAAGGCTATTAAAGATAATATAAAAATTGAGTATGAAGAAAAGACTCCTGCAGTAACTATCGACGATGGTATTAATAGTGTTGGTGGTCCAATGTTCCCTGAAAAAGGTAACAATGTCTTCTGTTCACTTTTCTGTGAAAAGGGCAAGAAGATGGACGAAGTCTTTAAAGATGCTGATGAAATCTTTGAAGAAACTCTCACTACAGGCTTCCAGGAACATGTGCACCTTGAGACTAACGGTGCTATTGTTACAATGGAAGGCGACAACTATGTCTTCTACGCTTCTGCACAGTGTCCATTCTATATTAGAAAGAGTATTGCTGGAGTACTAAATATTTCTCCTGATAGAATTATCGTTAGACAGTGTACAACTGGTGGTGCTTTTGGTGGTAAAGAGCACTTCCCTGATGTCCTCTGTGGCCCACTTCTTGTTGCTGAAAGCATTATAAAGAAGCCAATAAAGTTAATCTTTGATAGAGAAGAAGATACTCAATTCTCTGTAAAGAGACATCCAAGTAAGAATGTCTACAAGACAGCACTTAAGAATGGCAAGATTATTGGTATGGAAGCTCACGTTTACTATAACGTTGGTGCTTATCTATCATCCTCATTTGTAGTCTTACAGAGAGGAATCTTCCATGCAAACGGAGTATATAACATTCCTAATACATACTTAGTTGGAGAAGGTATTGGAACTAATACATTCCCATCTTGTGCCTTCCGTGGCTTTGGTGCTCCTCAGACACTTTTTGCTGTTGAAACTCATATGGACCACATTGCTAGACACCTTGGTGTAGATCCATTAGATTTTAAGAAAGAATACATCATAAAGAAAGGCGAAGAGACTGTAACTAATGGTCATATTATCGAAGATGTAAAGCTTCCTGAAATGCTAGATGTTGTAACAAAGGCATCAGATTACTACAGAAAGAGTAAAGAATATGGCATTGGCTCAGGTAAGGGTATTGGAATAAGCATGTATCTCCATGGTGGTGCTTTTACAGGCAACGGAGAACAGGCAATCATTAAAGCCCATGCGCGCCTTGTTAAGACTGGAGATAGAGTAAGAATTGAAGTTGGCTCAACAGAGATGGGACAGGGCTTCCAAACAACACTTAGAAAGATTGCTGCTGATGCATTAGAGCTACCTATTGAGAATATCGATTACTTTAATCCAGATACTTCAAAGGTTGTAGACTCAGGTCCTACTGCAGCTTCTCGTTCAACAATGATTGTTGGAAAGCTTGTTGAAAGAGCAGCATTACAAATGAAAGAACGTTGGGCAGAGGGTGACTTTACTACAGAAGTTGAATACGAACATCCAGAAGGCTATCCATGGGATCAAAATACATTCCGTGGCGATGCTTACCTTGGTTGGGGTTGGGGTGTTGCTTGTGTTGAAGTCGAAGTTGATAAGCTTACAAATGAAGTTAAGACCACAGGCGTATGGACAAGCCATGATATTGGACATCCAATCGATGAACTTATTGTACATGGTCAGGTTAATGGTGGTGTACTTCAGTCACTCGGCTATGCTTCAATGGAAAAATTAGAGAATCGTAAGGGATTCTTTAAGCAGAAGAGAATGAGCGACTATGTCATCCCAACAAGTATGGACTTCCCTAAACAGTTCTATCATCTACAAGAAAATCCATATCCATGGGGACCTAAGGGTGCAAAGGGAATGGGCGAGTTAGTATTTAATGGTGCTTCTGCTGCTTATGTTGATGCCGTTGAAAGAGCACTTGGCGTAACTATAACATCTATTCCAATTCCACCAGAAGATATTGAGGAGGCTTTGAAGAAAAATGCACAATGACGTTCGCTTTACGCTAAATGGCGAAAAAGTTATTTATCAGGGCGATCCTTTAAGAAGACTCCTTGATGTAATAAGAGAGGATTTAGCTCTAACAGGAACTAAAGAAGGTTGCTCAGAAGGTGAGTGTGGCGCATGTTCTGTTATAAAAGATGGTCACTTAGTTACATCTTGTATTATTCCTGTTGGTGCTTGCAATAACAGTGAGATTCTTACGATAGAAGGCATTAGAGACACAGAGAAAGGCAAGTGTATTATTGACGCTTTTGCCGTTGGCGGTGCCGTTCAGTGTGGTTTCTGCATTCCTGGCATGGTACTTGCTGCTTACTATCTTCTCTCTAATAATCCTAATCCAACAGATGATGAGATAAGAATGGGTATTAGTGGAAATATTTGCAGATGCACAGGATACGATTTGATTGTTGAATCTATTCATCTTGCTGCAGAAAGAGGAGCTGAGCTATGGAAAAAATGAATTACTATATGCCAGACACTTTAGATGAAGCGCTTTCAATTATGTCCAGTGAAGATGTCATTGTCCTTGCTGGAGGCTCAGACTTAATGGTTTCAGGCTTCAATGGAACAGGCGTTGATCCTACATTTAATAAGAGTGTCATGATTATCTCTCCTTTAAAAGAATTAAAGGGAATAACAAAAATAGAAGATGGTTCTGTTGTTATTGGTGCACTAACTACTTCTAGAGAAATAGCTTCAAGCGAGCTTGTTCATCCTCTTGTTAGGGATGCTGCATCAAGAATGGGTGCTGTAGCTCTACGTAATAGTGCAACAATTGGTGGAAATATTGCTAACGCTTCACCAAAGGGAGATTGTCCTCAGCCACTAATCCTTTTAGATAGCTATGTTATCTTAAAGAGTGTTGAAGGCGAGAGAGAAGTTAAGGTAGATGATTTTATTCTTGGCGCAAAGAAAACAGCAAGAAAACCAAATGAACTAATTACTGCTGTCGTTATTCCACAATCTAATCTTACTCATTATTTCTTTAAAAAGATTGGAATGAGAAGAGCAAATGCAATTAGTAAGTTGACACTCTCTTGTGGTGCAGAGATTAGAGATGGTGTTGTAGTAGACTTTAGAGCTTCTTCTGGCGCTGCTGGTCCAAAGGTAATGAGAAGCAGAAAAGCCGAAGAAATACTTATTGGTAAGACTCTATCAGAACTTGAAGGTGTTGAAGACGAATTCTTGGATGCATGGAACAATGTAATTTCTCCTCATGCAATGGCTGAGTATAGAAGAAATACAACAAGAAGAATGCTCAAGTATTTTATTGATGAACTTCGCTCAGGACATCCAGAAGGCAGAGTAGAATAAAAAGGGAGAGTAAATGGTTATTTTTCGTCCAGAAACAGCACTTGATGCTGTTAAACTAAGAAAAGCTAATCTTGATTCTGTATATCTTGCTGGCGGTACAGATGATTTAAGATTAGGTGGTGCAATTGATAAAGATACCGCCCTTATCGATATCAATGGTCTTGTTGATAAAGGTATTGAAGAAAAAGAAAACGGTATTATTAAAGTTGGAGCTCTAACTACACTGCAAGAGATGATCGATTCTCCTCTTGTTCCTTCTGTTATTAAAGAAGCTTGTCGTTTCTGCTCATCTTTTGAGAGGAGAAACTCTGCAACAGTTGGTGGCAATATTGGTTTACGTCGTGATGATAGTTACCTTATTGCTCTTTTTAGTGTTCTTGGTGTTACATTCCATTCAATTACTCCACATGGAGAGGAAGATAAAAGCGTAAAAGAATATGCTTCTACACATTGTAGAAGACTTATTACCTACTTTTTAATTGATACAAAGAAAAAAGCCTGGGTTAGACGCTTTGGCTTAACAAGCACAAGCCATGCTGTCTTAATTGCTGCATCTTGCGAAAATAATTACGCTTTAAGTGTCAAAGGTAGTCCTTTTGTCTTTGGTTCTACTCCAGATATTTGGAAAGATGTTCAATATACTAGCGATATAACAGGCTCAAAGGAATATAAAGAATACCTAGCTAAGACTGTCTTTTCTTTAGGAGGTAACTTATGATTTTAAAGTGTAGAGTCAATGGTGAGATTATTACTAAAGAATGTAGAGAAGATGCTAGACTAAGAGATGTTTTGTATTCAATTGGCTGTAACTCTGTTCGTGATAGTGATGATGCAGAAGGCTTTGCTGGTAGTGATACTATTATCTTTAACGATAAGCTCGTCTATTCAAACTTCATTCTTGCTTATCAAGCTGAAAACGCTGAAATAAGAACAGCTGAGGGTCTTCTTAATGGCAGAGAGCTTAACTATGTGCAAAAGGCATTAGTTAGCTCTGGTGTTGTGCAGTCTGCATATAATGCGCCTGCTGCAGCTCTTATTCTTACTTGGTTGCTTGAAAAGAAACCATATCCAACAAGAGAAGAGATAAAGGATGTCTTAACAGGTATCTTTATTAGAGATGCTGGCTATGAACACTACTATTTGGCTGTAAAACTTGCAATTGAGTTAAGAGACTATGGTGAGTATCGCTCAGAGATTGCACCTTCATTTAGACCTAAACTCAATATTGTTGGTAAGCCTTTTGATAAAATTGATGGAGCATCTCTTGTTTCAGGAGAAAAGGTATTCGTTGAAGATAAGGTTCCAGAAGGTGCATGGTGCTTGCATGTTCTCCGTTCTCCTTTTGCTTCTGCTTATATAAAGAGCATAGACACAAAAGAAGCTGAAAAGCTTGATGGTGTTGCTGCTATTATTACTGCTTTCAATTGTCCAGATGTCTACTACATGCAAGCTGGTCAGGGTAGTCCTGAGCCTAGCCCTCACGACAGAAGACTCTTTAATAAAAAAGTAAGACATGTTGGCGATAGAGTTGCCGGCATTGTTGCAAGAACAAAGGAGATTGCAGAGAAGGCTGCTTCTTTAATTAAGGTTGAATATGAGCCAACAGATGCTGTTTTTACAGTAGAAGAGGCTATGGCTCCTAATGCACCACTTGTTCATAATGGACCAGTTGAGTACCGAGCAGGTGCTCCAGCAGATCTAGAGGAATATAACAAGAGACAGGGCGATGAAAGAGAAGGTAAGGTAATTTATCAATTCCCTCTCCATGCAGATATAAGAAGAAACCTTGCTGCATCCAATAGGGGCGGAATAGGAGATGTCGAGAAGGCTTTTAAGGAAGCTGATGCTATCGTTGAAGATACATACCAGACTAGTCAGGTACAGTGTACACCTCTTGAACCACATGTTTGTTACGCTTTAATTGAAGGTGGAAGACTTGTTATTCATGCTTCAACTCAGGTTCCTTACCATGTAAGACGAATCGTTAGTTGGGTTTGTCAGATTCCTGAGAACAAAGTTCATGTCATAAAAGAAAGAGTTGGTGGTGGATATGGTAGTAAACAAGATATCCTCGTTGAAGATTTAACTGGTTATGCAGCATGGCTAACTGGAAAGAATGTCTACTATAGAAATACTAGAGCAGAAGAGTTCTATGCTAATAGTACACGTCATCCAATGAGAGTCTATGTAAAGATGGCTGGAAAGAAAGATGGCACAATTACAGCTATTTACATGGAAGTAAGAGCTAATACAGGTCCTTACGGCAACCACTGTTTAACAGTTCCAATGAACTCATGCTCGAAGACACTACCTCTATTTAAGGTCGACAACATGAAGTATGACCTTGAAGTCTACTACACAAATACACCTCCTGCAGGTGCTTACCAAGGTTATGGTACACCAAAGGGAACATATGGCTTGATGATGGTATTGGCACAGCTAGCAGAAAAGCTTGGTATTGACTACAAGACAATGGTTGAGAAAAACCATGTTAGCGAAGGCTATATGCTTGAAATCTTAAAGGGCCTTGGTGAAGGACGAGAGGGTAACGTTGTACCTGTTGGTTCTTGCGGCCTGGATCAGGCAATCGAGAAAGGTTGTGAGATGATTTCTTGGGGCAAAAAAGAGGTATCTGACGACCCAGATTGGAAGATAGGTAAGGGCTTTGCTATGATTATGCAGGGTTCTGGTCTTCCTGGCTTAGACCATGCAGAAGCACTCTGTAAACTAGAAACAGATGGAACTATTATTCTTAACAGTGGTGGAGCTGACCTTGGAACAGGACTCGATACTGTTTCTGCTAAGATTGTTTCTGAAATCTTACTTGTACCAATGGATAGGATTACAGTTGTTTCAGGTGATACTGACAGTTGTGTTTTTGATACTGGTTCTTATGCTTCATCTGGTACATTCTTCAGTGGTAATGCAACACTTGAAGCAGCAAAAGAGCTTAAGAAGATGATTCTAAATGAAGCAAGCTTGCAGCTAGGTGAGAACGTTGAAGATTTAACACTTCAAGCTCCGGGTCTTGTTTATTCATCTAAGACAGGTAAAAAGCTTACATATGCAGAGATGAGCCATACTTGCGTAAGCGGTAGTGGTCGCGGTCAGCTTGTTAGCCATGGTTCTTACATTACACAAGCTTCTTCTGTACCTTATGGTGCGCATTTTGCTCAAGTTGCAGTAAATGTAAAAACAGGTGAGATTAAACTACAGAAATTCTATGCTTTACAAGATGCCGGAACACCTATAAATCCAGAAGTTGCTCTCTGTCAGATTTATGGTGCTGTAATGAAATCTATCGGCCACTCAATGTATGAGAATATGATTCTCGACAAAGATGGTAGAAATATTAATGCAAACTTTACAGACTATGGTACTCCAATGATTGGGGAAGCTCCAGATGACTTCAAGTCTGTCTTAATTGATATCAATGATGACCACGGTCCATTTGGTGCAAAGAGTATTAGTGAAATTGCATGTAATGGTGCTGCCCCTGCAATTGGTATTGCTATCCATGATGCAGTTGGTGTTTGGATTAAGAGTTGGCCAATGACGCCTGAAAAGATTTTAAAGGCTCTTGGAAAGTTCTAAGGGTAACAGATAGGTCCTCAAGAGAGGGCCTATCTCTGTTAATAATTGGTAAACCGATAAAATAAGAAGAAAAAGCACTTGAAATAAAACTATTTTATTCTATATCATGCCGATAAGTTAGAAAGGGTGAACTTTATATATGTTGTCTTTTGAATGTGATTATAATAATGGAATTGCTCCAAAGATTTTTGAGTTGATGCTTTCAACTAACTATACAAATCAGCCAGGATATGGAGAAGATGAGTACACAAAAGAAGCCATAAATAAAATAAAGGATGCAATTGGTAAAGATGATGCACTTGTTTCTTTTGTTTGTGGAGGAACTCAAGCTAATCAAATAGTTATTTCATCTTTATTAAAGAGCTATGAGGGCGTAATTGGAGCTACTACTTCTCATATAAATACTCATGAAGCTGGTGCTATCGAGTATTCTGGTCATAAAGTTATCGGCATAGATCAAATAAATGGAAAGATTAAGATTGATGCTCTAAGTGCTTACTTGGAAAAATACCACACAGATGAGAGTAAAAATGCAATCGTTTATCCTGGTATGGTATATATATCTCAACCAACAGAACTAGGGACTCTCTACACAAAAAGTGAACTAGAAGAAATAAGAGCTATTTGTGATAAATATAATATGCTTTTATATCTAGATGGAGCACGCCTAGCCTATGGTCTTGTCGCTCCTGATAATGATGTAACTCTATCAGATATTGCATATCTTTGTGATGCTTTCTATATAGGTGGAACAAAGTGCGGGGCTATTATTGGAGAGGCATTAGTCTTTTCTTCATCTGTTGCTCCGCGTCATTTTGAAGCCATGAAAAAGCAAAGAGGTGGAATGCTTGCAAAGGGGAGACTGCTTGCTGTCCAATTTGATGCTCTTTTTACCAACAATTATTACCATACCATTGGAATAAATGGCATGAAGCGAGCTCTTAGGCTTAAAGAGATTTTTGAAGAGAAAGGCTATGAGTTTGCTTATCCAGTACAGACGAATCAACTCTTTGTCATTATGGAGAATAATAAAGTAGAAGAGCTGAGAAAGGATGTACGTTTCTCTCTTTGGGAAAAACTTGATAAAGAGAAGAGCATTGTTCGTTTCTGCACATCTTGGTCAACGCTTGAAGAAGACCTTGAAGAATTAGAAGTTATTCTTTAACTCATTTGAATCCTCTTTTTTAAGAGGATTTTTTCTTCATAAAAGATCACATATTTATAACGAAATATTAAGAAAAAATTAAATGTTAAATATTAGTATTAATGTCGTTTAATTAACAAAATAAGTGGAAATAAAAAAATAACTATTGATAATTGTAAAAAATTTTTTGTAAATTCGATATTTATTTAATTTCTTGTCTGTTAAACAATAATTATTACAAAAAAGCTTCTTTCATGAATAATGAAATATATTTTACATAATTGTAAAATTGTTAAATCTATTTGAAGAACATGTGTCGCTCTGTTAAGATTTTATCAAACTTAGGGCGTTTTTCGCTCTTTTGGGTTCGAAATTGTAAAGGAGAGAACACATGAAAAAATCAATTGTTGTATTGCTTTTAGCGGTTCTAATTTTCTTCCTTGCGCCATCAATGCTTATGGCCAAGATTACTGGTGCAGATCTTAAGACTTATGATTGCCCATTCCTTCTCACATCAGGTGGACAGGGTGCAGGATCAAAGACTCTTAGACTTTTGTTAAACCAGACAAAGAAGTTTAACTATGGTGTAGACGGCGACTTCTTCCTCGAAGATGAGACACCAGCTAGATATAGCTACATCGATAGTGGAAAGTATAAGGCTCTTGTTATCGTTATGTCAGTAACAGAGAAGGGTCTTGGTGCTTCTGGTATCACAATTGAAGACGAAATCGGATTCTTAAAAGAAGTTATTAAGAAGGCTCAGGCTCAGAACATGCCTATCATCGCTGTATCTATGGAAAAGGATGCAAGAAGCAAGATTAGCACAAACGGAAACGAAAGAGTTATCGACACAGTTTGTCCATATGCTGATTGGATTATTTCTCTTACAGACAACAACGCAGATGGAAGATTTACTGCTCTTGGTGAGAAGTACAACATTCCTGTAACACTTGTTGATAAGCCTCTTGAACTTGTTAAGGTTCTTCCAAGTATTTTCGTTAAGTAAGTGAGTAGGAGAGAGAAATGTCTGTAACAGCGTTAACCTTTATATTGCTCATCATAATGATTGCTACATTTGTTTTGAGCAGTATTAAGTTAAAATCCCCAGATATCTCAATGGTAGTAGCAGCTATTGTAATTGCCATTATTGGTATGTTTATGTTCCCAGATTTGGGCAGTCCAATTAGATATCTAGTAGAGGGTCTATTTGTAAACCTCGACCTTGCTATGCTCTTTATCGCAGCATCGGTCTTCGTAAATATCTATTCTTACTCTGGAGCTGTAACTACAATTACACGTTCTATCGTACAGAAAGTTAGCAATAAGTGGGTATTAATCACTATCATGGGTGTATTAATGCTTATCCCTGGTGCTTTAACAGGTGCAGGTAGTGTTGCTATCTTCGTCCTCGGTGGTCTTGTTAATACAGTTCTTGAGTCACTCGGAATCTCAAAAAAGAAGAGAACAGTCTTCATCTTCTTCTTTGCTATTCTTTCAGCTGCTGCTCCTCCAATCAACCTTTGGACTATGCTCATGACTGCACAGGCTAACATGCCATATGTTGGCTTCACATGGCTTTTATTAGTTCCAATCTGTATTGCTGGTGCTGTATGTATTATCTTTGTTGGTTGGGGTGCTGTTCCTGAGCCAAAAGAAGAGACACTTAAGAAGCTCCCAGAGAGAACAGAAGGTATGACATGGTGGAGAATTCTTCTTCCTGTCTTAACAATCGTTGTTCTCTTCGTTCTTGCTCTTGTTGCTCCTTGGAATCTTCCAGTTCTTGGTCTTCCTTTGATGTTCGTTATTGCAGCTATCGTTGCTTTACTTTGTAACCCAAAGAAGACAGGACCAAAAGAATATCTTGGCATCCTCGATGACACAATGGAACAGGTTTTCCCTCTCGTTGCTAACGTATTAAGTATTGGTGTTCTTCAGAGCGCAATGGCAGCAACTGGTGTTAGAGGTCTCATTGGTAGTACATTCGTTGGTCTTCCACTTGTACTTATCTATTGTCTCATCCTCGTTATTGGACCAATCTGTCAGGGTTGCTTCAACTACGGTTGTTCTGTTGTTCTTGGTGGACCACTCATCTTCATGTTCAACACACTTGGTATGGACGTTACTGTTATTTGTGCAGCTCTTTCACTTATCTTCCCAATCGGAGACTGTCTACCTCCATCAAGAATCGTTGGTAGATTGGCATGTGAAGAGACAGGCTATAAGGAATCTTACTTATCATTCCTCAAGTTTGCACTTGTTCCAATACTTGCAATTGGCTTAATTGCAGTACTTATGATCGTGAAACCAGTTTGGTTCACATTCTTATACTAAGGAGGATAGAAGATGGTATTTTGGGAAAATTTCATTCATATCCTATATTTCGTAATGGCTGGACTAATTGGTCTAAGTTTCTTGAAGAGTCTCTTTAAGAGAAAAAAGAATGACAATATCGTATTCGATATCATGTACGCTTATTGTCTCATTCCTTTCGTTCTCAGAGTTCTCTACATTAAGTGAGGAATAGGGATATGGCAACAAATAATAAGAGACTAATTCAAAAGATTGTCATTCTTGTAATTATTGCTGTTTTTGCAGTAATTGCTGCTGTACAGTTCTGGCAGTTAAGACATTACAAGGAAACAATTGTCACTTCTCCATATCTCACAGAGGTTAAATGGTTTAGTGATTACGTTCCTTCTTTAAAAGGAACATGGCTTGATACTCCAGTTTTCATTTTTGATAGTGGTGTTGAAGGTGGTACTGTATTTATTAATGGTGGTCCACACCCTTATGAACCAGCTTCTACAATGGCCGCTTACCTTATGATTGAAAACATGGTTGTAGAGAAGGGTAAGGTTATTGTTGTTCCAAGAGCTAACTACTCAGGTTCTACAGAAGGTATGTGTGGAGATGCTTATCCAATGTATTTCCATGTTGATACTGAGTGGGGTCAGGAGCAGTTTAGAATTGGTGATAGATACACCAACCCACTAGATCAGTGGCCAGATCCATTTACATATATCAACTACCCATCAGGTCAGAACCTTGCTTATCAGGATATCAGAAACCTCAACAGAGTCTATCCTGGTAGAGAAAATGGTACTATTACTGAACGTGCTGGTTATGCTGTTATGGAAATCATCAGACAGGAAGGCGTCGATATCTCTATCGATATGCACGAAGCTGAAATTCTATACCCTGTAACAAGTACATACGTTGCACCTGCTAAGGTTCTTGATAGAGAACACTTCTTAGAAACAGGCGAGATGAACTATGTTGAACCTGAAAGAAGTAGCTTGGATATCGCAATGATGGCTGCTATGAACATTGACCAGTTCTTTATGAAGTGTGCTTCATCTCCTAATACTCTTCATGGCTTAAGCCACAGAGAGTGGGCTGACTGGTCAGACTCGTTAACATTCCTCATGGAAACACCAGAAATCTTCATCGATAAGATTACTGGACCAAGAACAGAAGCATTGATGTATGAAGGAAAGGATGAGTTCTTACAGCGTGTTACAGATAAGGGTCTTACATACTTCCCATATGATATGGAGTTTGGTACTCCAATGTGGTACAGAGCTGCTCGTCAGCTTTCTGGTGCTATGGAAATCATTAACTGGGCTGGCATGTTCTACGAAGACTTAGAAGTTATCTGTTCATGGCCACTGTATGAGGATATGGAAGAGCTTGAGAATCAAGGAATCGACTCTGTCGGTTACTTCCTCAAAAATCCTGATGCTCCAGAAAATAAGGATCACAGATTCGTTATTTATCACAAGAGTGTCGAGGCTAATTAATTTATTAATTTTCCGCCTAGTTCTTCTTCAGACTAGGTGGAAGAAATAACCATGCTATAAGCATGTAACAATTAACATGATTCAAAAGGAGTGAATTATGAAGAAGAAAATCGCCATTACAGCTCTACTTATTGTATGTTTTGCTGTACAGAGTGTTTTTGCTTGCTTTATCACAGGTGTTGGTAGACTTGCAACAGCAGACGGTTCAACAATGACATCACATACATGTGATAGTGCTAGCGACGACTTAAGACTTTGGCTCATCCCAAGTATGGCTGAAGGAACAGAGAGAGAAGTTGTAGTAGACGGCAGAAAAGATGCTGACTTTACTAATTTCCCAGAGGTTAAGGACTACGGTGCTCGTGGTATTGTCATGGATACATATACAAATGATAAGGATACTTATCAGTATCTCCATGCTATGTACTCTTTTGCTAACGAAAAGGGTCTTACAATGAACGAGTCAACATGTGGTTGGACAAAGGCTCAGAGAGAAGTCCTTGCAGCTTACGAAGGTATTTGGGATTGTTATATGCTCCAGGATGCTGCTCTTGAAAACTGTGCTACAGCTGAAGAAGCAGTTGTATTCATGGGCGATAAGATTACACAGCAGGGCTGGAATGGTTGGCCAGAATGTATTTGTATCGCTGATGGTAAGGACGTTTGGGTCTTTGAGGCATATGGCGGAAATATGTGGTGTGCATTTAAGCTCCCTGAAGATGCATTCTTCTTCTGTGCTAACAGATGTAGAATTGATTTCTGGGAAGAAGATAGTGCAACATACCGCTCTGCTCCAAACATGAAGGAATTTGCTGTTGCTAATAACCTTTGGGATGGAAATGGTGACTTCAGACCATGCCAGGTTTTCGCTGCAGGTAACTATTCTTTTAGCTGTGTTGGTAGAGAATGGAGAGTCCTCGTTACACTTCCAAGTGATTACACAGAAGCTGTAATTGGTAAGGACGAACTTGCATATTGCGAGACTCCAGATGATACATTCCCTCTCTATTGCACACCATATGAGAAGGTAAGTGTTTCTACAATTGCTAGAATTTGTTCTGATAACTATGAAGGAACAAAGTATGATGGAACAAAGTCTGCTTATGCAGGTATGCATGGTAACGTTCTTTCTGTTCCTTATCAGTACAGACCAACTAACGTTCCTCAGTGCACATACTTCCAGATTTCAAACGTAAAAGCATGGCTTCCTGAAGAAGCAAGATGTCTTGTTTGGTTTGGATGGGGTGCTCCAAGTACAACATATCTCACACCAGTATTCGCATCTCAGACAGAACTTGCTCCACACTTTGGTAGAGGAACAAGATATGAGTACGATCCACAGTCTGGTTGGTGGAATGAAGCTCTTGTTCAGACAGCTGCAACACTCAACTACGCAGATGCAATTGAAGTTATTAAGAGCGTAAGAGATCCAAGAATGGAAGCTCAGTATGAAGCTACATTTGCTGTACAGAATAAGGCTGCAAAGATGATCAAGAATGGTCAGAGAGATGAAGCTATCGACATGCTTACAAAGTATGCTAACGATCAGGCTACTATGTGGTTCAACCTTTATGGTGAACTTTCTGAGCAGCTTGTTGCTAGATATGTTGTTGGTAGAGTAAACATGAAGTCTAGTCCAGCTCTTCATGCTGATTGGTGGAAGGAAGTTGTTACAGCAGTTTCAAACGTTGTTGTAGAGTAATCGAAAAAAGGTGTGTGGCCTTATGCCACATACCTATAAGGAATATATGTTCCTTTAGGAGTTAAGAATAATGAAAAATGCAAAATTCATTTCTATACTTTTAGTTCTTGTTTTAGCCCTTTCTCTTATGGGTTGTACAACACAGTGGAAGAAGGCAGAAGGATTAAAAGCTGAAGCTACATATAGTCTCGTTGGTTACGATTTTAAATATGTTCTCGATGGTAACGAGATTACATTTAATTATGTTGATGCAGCATCTGATGACGAACTTGTCTTAATTGGAGAGACTTTAATGTCTATCCTTCCTCAGGCTGTTAGCTATGAGGTTGTTGAGGCTGGTTCTATGGTCCTCAAGACAAAGGTTGCTTTAACAGAAGCTCAGTTCAACACATTTGTTGAGAAAACAAATGCTTTAATCTACGACACTATTTATTGTTAATACTTAGGCACCACATTGCGGGTGCCTTTTTGAATTATTCCTTTCTTTAAGAAGTAGGGAATAATTGAAATCTCACACGTGTGAGAAATGATAATCATCTAAGGATGAAAAGGAGAAGGAAATGAAAAAAACAATCACAATTCTTTTAGTGGTTCTTTTTCTCGTAGCTCAGAGCCTCGCTGCTTGTACTATTTTTGCAATCGGAAAAAAAGCAACAGCTGATGGATCTACAATGAGTACACATTCTTGTGACTCAACTTCAGATGACCTCAGAGTTTGGCTTATTCCAAGTATGGAAGCTGGTACTGAACGTGACATCGTACTTAACGGTAGAGAAGGAGCTGATTATTCACAGTTCCCAGAGGTTAAGGACTATGGCGAAGGTGGAATGGTTCTTGGAACATATACCCCAGAAAAAGCTACAAACAGATATATTCATGCTATGTATTCATTCATGAATGACAAGGGCTTAGCAATGGGCGAAAGCACATGTTCATATGATAGAAATAGTGATCAGGGAAAGCTTGTTAAGGCTGCATTTGCAGGAAAAGAAGGTATTGTTGACTGCTACATGCTCCAGGATTTAGCTCTTGAGAACTGTTCAACAGCTAGAGAAGCTGTAGAGTTTATGGGCAAAATCGTTGAAGAGTATGGTTGGAATGGTTCTGCTGAATGTATCGATATCTGTGACGGAACAGAAGCATGGGTATTCGAAGTTTATGGCGGAAATATTTGGGTTGCAGCAAGAGTTCCAGATGACTCTATCTTCGTTGCAGCTAACAGAGCAAGAATCAATTTCTTCGTAGAAAATGACCCAGATAACTATCAGTATGCAGCAGGCATTAAAGAATTTGCTATTGAGAATGGACTTTGGGACGGACAGGGCGATTTTATTCCTTGCTTTACATTTGCTCCATATCCATATAGACCATATTCTACAAGAAGAGAATGGGTTGCTATGATGACTCTCAATCCAACTCTCAACCTTGATCCAGAAGAAAAAGATACAGACCGCAACTGGCCATGCTTTGTTAAGCCTTTAAACCCAGTTTCTGTCCAGGATATTTTTGATCTCTATGGTAACTACTATCAGGGAACAGAGTATGATGTTACAAAGTCAATTTGGGGTGGTCAGTTCGGAGATCCATTAAACCCAGCTCAGGACTTCACTCAGAGAGCTATCAATAGCTACAGATGTACATATCTCCAGATTGCTAACGTTAAGTCTTGGCTCCCAGCAGAAGCTAGATGTCTCGTTTGGTTCGGATGGGGTGCTCAGAGCGTTACATACCTCACACCATTATTTGGTTCACAGCTTTCACTTCCTGAACACTTTGGTCGTGGATTCAGAAACGAATATGATGAAAATTCTGGTTGGTGGAACAACCTTCTTGTTCAGCAGCTTGCTAGAATCAACTACACAGCAGCTATTGAAGATGTCAGAGCAGCAAGAGATGACAAGATGGCAGATCAGTTTGATGTTACATTTGCTATCCAGAACCAGGCTGCAAAGATGATTAAGAATGGTGATAAAGAAGGTGCTATTGAACTTCTAACTGACTATTCAACACAGCAGGCTAATATGTGGTTCGACACATATGCTGATCTTGCTAAGACACTTCTTTCTAACTACATGTTAGGTGCTGATCATGGAAATACTTGGGGACTCGAGTATACAGATTTCTGGAATGATCTCTCTAAGTCAGAATGGGGACAGTACAAATAAGGATTCGTGAAAATGAAGAAAACAATTAAAACTATATCTGTATTACTAGTAGTACTTCTTGTTGCTATTGAGAGTGTTGCTGCTTGTACAATTTTTGCTGTAGGAAGATTAGCTAGCGCTGATGGTTCTACAATGATTAGCCACACATGTGACTCAAACAGTGATGATGTTAGAATTTGGCTCATTCCAAGCATGGAAGAGGGCAGTGAAAGAGATGTAGTTCTTAATGGACGTAAGGGTGCTGATTATTCTCAGTTCCCAGAAGTTAAGGATTACGGTGTAAATGGCATGGTGCTTTCTTCTTATGTTAATGAGAAGGCTACTAATCAGTACATTCATGGTATGTATTCATTCATGAATGACAAGGGTTTAGCTATGGGCGAAAGCACATGTAGCAGAATCCGTTCTGGTGCTCAGGCTGATGCTTTAAAGGCTTTCTATGGCCAGACAGAAGGTATCTGGGACTGCTATATGCTTCAGGATGCTGCTCTTGAAAATTGTTCAACAGCTAGTGAAGCTGTAGATTTCATGGGCCAGAAGGTTGAAGAAGAAGGTTGGTCTGGTGCTGCTGAATGTATCAACATTACAGATGGTACAGATACATGGATCTTCGAAGTCTATGGTGGAAATGTTTGGGTTGCAATGCGTGTTCCTGAGAATGCTGTATTCGTAGCTGCAAACAGAGCAAGAATTGATTACCTTGTTGAGAACGATCCAAGTGTTTGTCGTTACAGCAAGAACATCAAAGAAATTGCTTTAGCTAATGGACTTTGGGATGGAGTTAGCGAATTCCAGCCAAATAACGTATTTGCTCCAAACAAGGAAGACAACATGGGTTGTACACTTCGTGAATGGAGAGCAATTACTCTTCTTAACCCAGAAGAATATAGCTCCCTCGATCCATTTGGCGATGCAGATGAGTATCCACTCTTTGTTGTTCCATCTAGTCCTGTAAGTGTTGATACTATCCACAAGCTTTCTTCTGATTACTATCAGGGAACACAGTTCGACCTTTCTAGAAGTGTTGATTCTGGTGACTTTGGTAATCCACTTAGCAACTACAACAACTCTCTTAAGAGAGCAACTAAAGAAGGTGTTGCAAGACCAATCAATATGTTCAGATGTACATACATCCAGATTGCTAACGTAAAAGCATGGCTTCCAGAAGAAGCAAGATGTCTCGTTTGGCTCGGATGGGGTGCTCCAAGCACAACATATCTAACACCAGTATTTGCTTCTCAGCTCTCACTTCCTGAATTCTTCGGTCGTGGTGTCAGAGGCGAATTCGATGAGAATTCTGGTTTCTGGAATACTGTTCTTGTTCAGCAGCTTGCTACTATTAATTACAATTCAGCAATTGAAGATATTAAGGCAGCACGTGACGAAAAGATGGCTAAGATTTATAAGAGCACAGCTATTGCTCAGGAAGTTGCAGCTTCAATGATTGAAGTTGGACAGAAAGATAAGGCTGTTAAGTATCTTACAACTTATGCTTCTGAAGTTGCTAACAACTGGTTCGATACATACAAGGAACTTGGTAATCTCCTCAAGGCTAAGTATATGTTCGGCAACGTTAGCATGAAGGTTCCTGCTCGCTCTGATTGGTGGAAGAATATCGTTTTTGATAGCATTTCTAATAACATGAAACCAGAAAATTAATAGAACGGAGTAAAATATGAGAAAAACAAAAATTATTGCACTTTTAATTGCAACACTTATGATTGTTTCTCTATTAGGCTGTTCAACTGTTAAGAATATGGGCGAAAGTTTCCAGAGTGAAAGAGATTATAGCTTAGTTGGCTATGATTATCGTTTCATCCTCGATGGCAACACAGTTACTTTCAAGTATATTGATGTTGTTTCTGATTCAGAAATTGAGCTTATTGGTACAACACTTGTATCTTTAAATTCTCAATTCAAGAGTTTTGATAATCCAAAGGCTGGAACAATCACTCTAAGCGCTAAGAGAAATCTTACACTTGATGAGTTTAATAGTTTTGTAGATCAGGCTGAAGCTTTGATTTATGACACAATTTATTGATTGAATAGACTGGAGAGTGGGTTGCCATTCTCCAGTTTACTTAGACTTAATATTTTTACGATTTCTTTACAATCTTTAATCATCTATTGCTTTTACTTATTCTTCTTTTGGGTCTATTATTGATTCTATAACCTAGGAGGAAATAAGAAGGGTAATGAGAAAGGTTTCTGTAAAAAAACTCAGTATCTTTGTTTTGGTCGTTTTATGGGCTTTTCTGTTTCCTCTGTCTCTTTCGGCAAAAGTTCAAGGTTCTCCGCTAAAGAGTTACGAGGGTCCTTTCCTGCTAACTAGTGGTGGCCAAGGGCCAGGAAGTAAGATGTTACGTTTACTTCTTGTTAACTCTGGAAACTTTAAACTTGGAACTGACTTCTATTTGGAGGATGAGCCAAGTCCAAGACTAGAAGAGTTAAAGAGTGGTAAATATAAAACACTTGTTATCGTAATAGGTGTTACAGATAAAGGTCTTGGAGCAAGTGGTATTACGCTTCGTGACGAACTGAATAATCTAAAAGATTTGATAACGATTGCTAATAGTATGGATATACCAATTATTGCTATCTATCTAGAAAACTATCGTGATCAAATTGATGAGCTATACACTTCAACAGATATGGTTATAGACTTAGTTTGTCCATATGCCCAGTGGCTTATATGTAAAAAAGATATCAGCTCACGTGGTAGATTTATATCAATTGCCAATGAGAACAAAATTCCACTATCAAAGGTAGATTCGGTACAAGAACTTGTAAAAGTGTGGCCTAGTATTTTTCCTTTATAGTTATGATAGTTTCATTTATTCTCTTTTTTATCCTTTTATTCCTAGGCTTTTGGGAATCTTATAGTCATAAAAAAAGAGTAGAAAAAATTAAAATACGTATTTTAGTTAATGGCACAAGAGGAAAGACTACCGTTAGTAGAGTTTTAGTTGCTGCTCTAAATAGGGCAGGTATTAAAACAATGGGAAGAACAACAGGTAGTGAAGCTGTTATTATTACTCCTTCCTTAGAAACAGAGAAAATTGTTAGAAAAAGGAAAGCAAATATTCTAGAGATGAAAGACTTCTTTCGTCGAGCAGCGAAAGAGGAGTGTGAGTGTGTTGTCGTTGAATGTATGGCGCTCTTTCCTGAAAACCAACTAACAATGGCTACATCTCTAGTTAAACCAACTATTGTTGTTATCACAAATTCATACATCGACCATATAGCGGAGATGGGAAGAAAGAGGGAAGACACAGTTTATGCACTCTCTCTATCTGTTCCTAAAAACGCTTCTTTATATACACTTGAATCAGACTACGATTCTCTTCCTAATAAGGTTATTCATCCAAAAGAAGTTTTATCTGTTCCTCAAACCTCTTTCCCCTTGCACAAAGATTCTTGGCGAATAAGTAAAGCACTTTTAAATGATTTAGGTTTAAGCGATGAGCTTATTATCTCGTCTTTACCTACTATCATTCCAGATGTAGGAATGATGGATAGGATAGTCTCTTCTTCTGGTTCGATTTTCTATCCATATTTCAGTGTCAACGATGAAGAATGTATGGAAAGAAATCTCCGTGAAATAAGGGAAAAAGAAGGAGATAAGATAATTGCTATCATCTTCAATAACAGAGAAGACAGGGAATATAGAATTGAACTTATGAGAGATATTCTCAAGAAAGACAATACTATCGCTGATTGTATCTATGTAATTGGAGACTATCCAAGAATAGTTGTTAGAGCACTAAGAAAATATATTTCTATTGAGGCAATCGATATTAACGCTATGTATAAAAAAATTGAAGAAGAAAAAGATATGGTATTTGTTGGACTAGGTAATATTAAGGGAAGCGGAGAAGAGCTCATTGCGCTCTTTACAGAGGAGGGAAAGTGATGCTTTATTCATCTGTTGCTTTAAGTATTATCTTAAGTTTTATTAGTACTGAGTTTGTTGGTGTACTTACCGGTGGTATGATAAGCTCTGGTTACTTAGCTTATTATTTCAATTCGCCAACTAGAATTATTTCAACTCTTCTTGTTGCTATTCTTATTACTTTGGCAATAAAAGGCTTAAAGAACTTTTTGATTCTTTATGGACGAAGACGCTTTATGCTTTCTGTTTTGTTATCAATATTCTTTGTCTATTTATTCCAAAAATTGTATTTCTATCTCTCATCTTTTAATGTTGATTTGAGAATAATTGGATATATAATTCCTGGTTTGATTGCCAACGACATGGAGAAACAAGGAATAGTAAAGACTATTCTTTCTTTACTGGCTATTAGTTCGATTATTTATTTGGTGACGCTATTTATAAAATGAAAAAAAGACTTTTTATTAGACCTATATTTGCTATTCTTTTAGTTGTTATTGCTCTTTTGGGTGTATTGGTAGTTGTTTTATCGGCAACAAAAAATGCTGATGATTTTGACAAGGAACAGAAAGATGCTGTTGTTTTAATGGAAGAAGCTGAAAAGTATTTAAAAGAAGAGATTCTCTCTCGTGGTATTGAGATTGAAGAAGAAGATTTGAATAAGACAGCAATCCTTGGACCTGAGTTTACAGAACTAACATCAACTCCAGGTGAAGTAGGGGCAAAGAGAAGCGTTCTTAATCCATATTTTGCTGCAGCAATGATTAGATATTTTAGAGAAGCTGGCTTAAAGCATGGCGACAAAATTGCTATTAGTACATCAGGCTCTTTCCCAGGTCTTGTCATTGCAACGCTTACAGCTAGCAAGGTATATGGACTAGATGTCTATTTAACGGCTAGCGTTGGTGCTTCAATGCATGGTGCAACACGTGTTGAATATAATATTTTCGATATCATCAAGGCCCTGAGAGATGGTGGCTTTGCCTCTTACAACCTCGTAGGTGTTTCATGTGGTAGCAAGAATGATATGGGTGGAAGTGTTCTTGAGGGAATTTTGTATGAAGGTACACCAGAGCTATCATATGAGCTATGTAAAGAGGCCTCTATTTGGAGTGGTGCAGAGATTATCCACTATGAAAATTTAGCTGATAGTATTCGCCGACATTTGGAACTTTTGGGAGAAGATGTGAAGATGTTTATTAATATCGGAGGAGCTTCTGTTAATAGTGGCACCTCTGCATATACTCTAGACTTCCCTCAAGGCCTTGTTCTTGATCCCCCAAAAATCCCTGAGGGAGATAATATAGGTCTAAACTATGAGTACGCTAAGAGAGGTATCCCAGTACTAAATCTCTTGAATGTTAAGAAATTGTGCCAAGATAACTCTATTAGTTTCGACCCATTTCCTCTTCCAAAGGCTGAAGACTATGCTTCATATACTCAACCTGTCTATTCTAAGACTTTAATTGCAGTATTTGTGTCTTTATTCTTTATAACACTAGTAATTGCTATTATAGATTCAAAGAGGAGAGATTCTATTCGATAGAAGTGTAGAGCATAGTTACATCTCCACCACAAATCATATTCAAATCGCCTTTTGCTGAGAGATTGTAGCTAATTATTTTGCTCTTTTCCTTGTTTTCAGCCATTCTCTTACATTCAAGTTCTGTCTCTTTTTCGATTCTTCCACCTCCGACAGTTCCATAGAACTTGTCTTCTTCTATTGAATAGAATAATTCGGAGCCAACTGAACGAGGGGCAGAGCCTGTTTTTTCAATTATTCTTGCTACAACTCCCTTCTTATTTTGTACGCTAGAGAGGTAGTCTTTGCTAAATGTAACAGTATTTTTAGTCGTTCTAAAGACAGAGATAATCTCTCCTAGTATAGAGACTGCTATCTCTTCAGGTGTTACAGCACCAATTTTAAGACCAATTGGAGCATGAACTTCTTTTATCTTTTCTTCGCTGTAGCCATCATTAATTAATGAGTTAAATGTCTGGCTTACCTTTCCTTTGCTTCCTATCATTCCAAGATAGCTAAAAGGTTTGTTTATAGCCCACATAAGGGCTTCTTTGTCGTAAGCATGGCCGTGAGTCATAATAACAAAGTATGGCCTAAAGAACTCTCTATCTTCTTTGAAAAAGTCTTCATACTTCATTCTTATGATTTCGGCATTAGGAAAACGAGTCTTGTTAGCTGTTTCTTCTCTTTCATCTATAACCGTAAAAGCCATGGAAAGTAACTCGGACATATCATAAAGGGCTTTAGATACATGACCAGCGCCAAAAACAACAAGATGTGGCTCTGCTTTAATCATTTCCTCTTTGCTATCCTCTCCTAGCTCTCCACCTGTTGAGAATATAACGCGGCTATTCTGCATAAGAGCTGTTTCTTTTCCGTCTACTGATGTTAGACGCTTTATATCGCCATTTTTTAGTGCATTAAATAAAATAGAGTAGTATTCACTTTTCATATATTATCTCCTTTAAAAGATAGAGTGTCTTTTCAATTTCATCTTTAGTTGTAAATGCAGAAGGGGAGAAGCGCAGCGTGCCATTAGAAAATGTCCCAATAGCTTGGTGACAAAGTGGCGCACAGTGTAGACCAATTCTTGTCTCAATTTCTCCTCTCTTTAGTAGTTCACTTGAAATATATGATAGGTCAAATTTGGAACAAACGATAGAAACTACATTAGTTCTTTCTCCCTCAAGAGGACCTTTTATTTCAATTCCATCAAGCTTAAGTAATCCATCTATTAGTAATTCTGTATTTGCTTTTAACTTATCTTTCAATTCAGAAAGGTTAGCTAAGCTATAGCCCATAGCAGCATTTAGACCAATAAGACCTAGTGTGTTTTCAGTTCCTGCTTCAAATTTATCTGGAAGAAAAGATGGCATAGTAAGCTTATCGCTCTCACTTCCTGTTCCTCCATAGATAAGAGGTTCAACCTTTTCTGCTATCTCTTTTCTAAAGAGAACGCCTCCCGTTCCTTCTGGTCCCAAAAAGCCTTTGTGTCCAGTAAAACAAACACCGCTAATATTATATTTATCCATGTTAATCGGAACATAAGGCGATGCTTGTGCACTATCGATAAAGAGCATAAGAGAGTGTTTATGTGTCCATTCAGCAATTAGATCTAAGTCGAATATTGCTCCTGTAACATTACTTGCCTTTGTCATTATTACGGCTTTTGTATTTGGTCTCAGAAGACTATCGAGGGTTGAATAATCGTTATCATAGCCATTGTATCCCATTATTGAATACTCGATATTATTCCCACATAACGCTCTCATTACAGCATTATGTTCAAAGTGAGAAACTATTACATGGTCCTTGGGGGTAAAAAGCCCATGAATTACTAAGTTTAAAGCCTCGGTTACATTCTTTGTAAATGCAATTGATTCAGGTGAATAATATGAGTATAGTGTGCAAATTTTTTCTCTAAGGCCAAATATCTTTTCAAATAGAGAGAAGGAGAGAGCGCTTTCTGTTCTATTAGGATTAACTATTCCATCTTCTATATATGAGCAAATAGCTTCTTTCATTCCCTTTGCTTTTGGCATAGAGGTTGCTGCATTATCAAGATAAATTCTAGCCATAGTTAGATATTAGCATAGAAAGAAGCGCTATGTAACGTTGTCATTGTACTTTTAAATGTATTATGGCATAATATTCGCGGAGGATTTTAAGATGAAAATTTCAAAAGAACAAAGGAATTTAGCTATTGCTGGCCTTGTTGTTGGCGCATTAGCTGTAATCCTTACTGCCTTTGGAAATCCTAAGAATATGGGATTTTGTATTGCTTGCTTTGTTCGTGATACAGCAGGCGCATTAAAGCTACACAATGCTGGGGTTGTGCAATATGTAAGGCCTGAAATAATTGGCATTGTGCTTGGCTCATTTATTATTTCATTAATTAAGGGCGAATTTAAGCCTCGTGGTGGATCTAGTCCATTTACAAGATTTATTCTTGGTTTCTTTGTAATGGTAGGCGCGCTATCATTCTTGGGTTGTCCTCTTAGAATGGTATTACGTCTTGCAGGTGGAGACTTAAATGCATTAGTTGCACTCTTTGGATTTATTGGAGGAGTAGGAGTAGGTTGCATATTCCTCAATAAAGGCTTCTCTCTTGGTCGTGCTTACAAAGAAAAGACAGTTGAGGGAGTTGCATTCCCATCTGTCACAATTATTCTTTTCTTGCTCTTTGTTTGCATTCCTTCAATCTTTGCATTCAGCGAAAAGGGACCAGGAAGCATGCATGCCCCAATCATAATGTCCCTTGCTGCTGGCTTGATTGTTGGTGTTTTAGCTCAGAGAACAAGACTATGTATGGCTGGTGGAATTAGAGATGTCTTTTTACTTAATGATTGGACTCTTTTAATTGGAAGCGCATCAATCTTTGTTGCAACTCTTGTAGGTAACTTAATTACAGGTAACTTCCACCTTGGCTTCTCAGGTCAGCCAGTAAGTCAGACAAATTGGCTTTGGAACTTTTTAGGAATGTTCCTTGTAGGACTTGCGTCCGTTCTTCTTGGAGGATGCCCACTAAGACAACTAATTATGGCAGGTGAAGGTTCTTCTGATAGTGCTATTACAGTATTAGGCTTATTAGTTGGCGCTGCTTTTGTTCATAACTTCTCACTTGCAGGAAATGCGACCGAGAATGGTCCAAATGGATATGGTAAGGCTGCTGTTATTATCGGTATCGTAATTGCTTTAGCTATTGCTTATTTCAATTCTAGAAATGGAGAGGACAAATGAAAGAGATAGATTGTAGAGGTTTAAGCTGTCCAGAACCAGTTATTAATACAAAAAGAGCTCTAAAAGAGAATAAAGATGGAGTAGCTGTTCTTGTTGATAATAGAGTTCCTTTAGAAAATGTTTTACGTTTTGCATCTGCTATGGGCTATAATAGTTCTTACACAGAGAAGGACGGAGAGTGGACAATAACAATCAAGAAATAAATGAATACTGTGCAACGTTCCATAATCACTATGGGGCGTTGCTTTTTAAAAAGAGACTAGGGGAAAACTGTAGTCTAAAGCCCGTGCCAAGGGTGTTATCTTCATCATGCGGTACGGCTGCTTTTTTTACGCTTCCATTTACTAAAGATATGATATCTGAAGAGTTGGAAGCTGTTTATGTTAAAGAAGGCGATAGCTATAGGAGAATATATGAAAAAGAGTAATGTGAAGCTAACAAGCATGGTAAAAACAAGTGGATGTGCTGCTAAACTTCCACCGGCTTTATTGCATTCTGTTATAGATAATCTACCTCTAATGAAGAGCCCACGTCTCCTTAAAGGCTTTGAAAGTGCAGATGATGCTCTTGTCTATTCTGTTACAGATGATATTGTTTCTGTTCAAACTGTAGATTTCTTTCCTCCAATGGTTGATGATCCATTCACTTTTGGCGAAATTGCTGCAGCCAACGCTCTTTCAGATATCTACGCAATGGGAGGAGAGCCCAATGTTGCGATGAATCTTCTTTGTTTTCCATCATGCTTGGATTTAAGCATAATGGATCAGATTTTAAGAGGTGGCATAGAGAAGGTTAAAGAAGCCGGTGCTGTTATTGCTGGTGGTCATACTATATCTGATCCAACGCCAAAGTATGGCCTATGCGTAACGTCATTCATGAAAAAGGATGATATATGGAGTAATACAGGAGCAAAAAATGGCGATGTCGTTGTACTTACAAAGGCACTAGGTGTTGGCATTATTAATACTGCTGCTAAGGGCGGAGAAGCAACAGAAGAGGCTTTTAATGAAGCTGTGAAGTCGATGACTACACTTAACAAAAAGGCAAGAGACTATGCACGTTCTCTTTCTGTCCATGCTGCAACAGATGTTACAGGATTTTCTCTTCTTGGACACTCAAACGAGGTTGCTCTTGGCTCTAACGTTACTATTGAGATAGATTCATCCTCACTTCCTATTTTGCCCGAAGCTTTAGAGCTTGCGCGCTTTGGCTTTTTGCCTGAAGGTATGTACAATAATCTTGATTATTGTGCTCCTTATATCTCTTTTGCACCAAGCATCAAGCAAAATATGAAAGACCTCTGTCTTGATCCCCAGACTAGTGGTGGCCTTTTGCTATTCATGAGCAAAGACGATGCGACTACATTTGTCTCTAGAATGGATGACAAATATACATCTGTAATAGGAGAAGTTAAAGAAAAAGGCGAGTGGAGTGTAGTTGTAAAATAAGAATTGCAACTATTTGCAACAAAATGCAACAATTTTTCTTGCGTCCTTCTATCTTTAATGATAGATTGTTTGTGAACCCAAATAAATGGAGGGCCAAAAATGGCTAAGAAAACAAAATCCGAGATCAAAAATAGGATAGCAAAACTCAGAAATCTCGAGTTTAGTAAGATGTATCAGAATGATTTTTATCTTACTTGGGATAAGACAGATGATGAAATCGCAGCAGTATTTGAAGTTGCAGAGATTCTAAGAGGACTTAGAGAAAACAACATCTCAACAAGAGTATTTGACTCAGGCCTCGGCATCTCCGTATTCCGCGACAACTCTACAAGAACAAGATTCTCATTTGCATCTGCATGTAATCTTTTAGGTCTTGAAGTTCAGGACTTAGATGAAAAGAAGAGCCAGATTGCACATGGTGAAACAGTTAGAGAAACAGCAAACATGATTTCTTTCATGGCTGACATCATCGGAATTAGAGACGATATGTATATTGGCAGGGGCCATACATATCAGAAGACAGTTGCTGAGAGCGTACAGGAAGGATATGACAAGGGTATTCTCGAGCAGAGACCAACTATCGTTAACCTTCAGTGTGATATTGACCACCCAACACAGACAATGGCAGATATGCTAAGTGTTATTAACTACTTTGGTGGTGTTGAAAACCTTAAGGGCAAGAAGGTTGCTATGACATGGGCATATTCTCCTTCTTATGGAAAGCCATTAAGCGTTCCTCAGGGCGTTATCGGACTCTTCACAAGATTTGGCATGGATGTTGTTCTTGCTCATCCAGAAGGCTATGATATTATGCCAGAGTGCGAAAAAGTTGCTAAGGCTAATGCAAAGAAGACTGGTGGTTCATTCAAGAAGGTTAAGACAATGGAAGAAGCATTCAAGGATGCAGATATTGTTTATCCAAAGTCTTGGGCTCCATTTGCAGTTATGGAAGAGAGAACAAAGCTTGTTGAAGAAGGAAAGCTTGATGAGCTTGATGCTCTTGAAAAGAAGTGCTTAGAGAACAACGCTAAGTTCAAGAATTGGACATGCTCTGAAGAGATGATGGCTAAGACAAAAGATGGAAAGGCTCTCTATCTGCATTGCCTGCCAGCTGATATCACAGGTGTAAGCTGCGAAACAGGTGAAGTTGACGCCTCTGTATTTGACCGTTACAGAATCCCGTTATACAAAGAAGCAAGCTTCAAACCATACATCATCGCTGCTATGATCTTACTTTC
>JBNMJW010000004.1:0-40786 GCA_050874025.1 Candidatus Ornithospirochaeta sp. | reverse complement strand
TAATTAAAGAACTGGAAATGCAAAAATAATTACAGAAATCTCAAAGAACAGAGAGAACGTAACAAACTATTTTCTAAAAAAATCCTAGTAACTCCTTATGGGAGTTGCTTTTATTTAAAAAACAGACCAAAAGAAGGGGTAACAGAAACTATTAGAATTATTCAAGCCATAAGATTGATGGCTTTGGCGTTCATGATTATTATTAAGTCATGAAAAAATTTTTCCTTGTCGTACTAATAACCATTTTGTGTTCTTTTTCATTGTTTTCTTCCTCAACTAGTAGTGAAGAAAATGATGAGTTTTTTAACGAAATTCTTATTTCAGATATCCCTGTCGTCTATGGCGATGATAATTTTAGAGAGAGGATTCTTGCTCGTACGGAAGGAAAAAGAGATCCCATAGGACTCGTCCTAACAGGTGGGTCTGCTAGGGCCTGTGCACATATTGGAGTTTTAAAGTATCTAGATGAAATAGGTGTTGAGCCAGATTTTATTGTATCAAATTCAATGGGTTCAATTATAGGAATGCTTTATGCTGCAGGAGTAAAGCCTGACAAAATAGAAGAGCTTCTTGCTGTAGGAGATATTTCATCTTATTTCTCTCTAACTCTTCCTGCTACTGGTGGTTTTTTAAGTCCTTCTGGCTTTAAAACTCTTGTTGATTATATTGTTGGAAAGGATTTAAGAGTAGAGGATACAGAAATCCCAATTATGATAGTTTGTGATGACTTAGTTAGTAAGAGGGAGGTAAGAATAACAGAAGGACCGTTTTCAGCTGTCTTAATAGCTTCTTTTGCTCTTCCTGTTTATTTTAGCCCATACCAGTACAATGGCCATCTCTTAATCGATGGTGGTGTAATATCTCTTGCACCAATTAATGCTGCTTATGATTATACAGATACAGTTGTTCTATCTACAACATTTTATGATGCAGATACTATTAACTTAATTAATCCTGTTACAATTCTTAATTCATCTTTTGATATAGGAAAGAGACAGAATGCTTCTAGAGATTTAAAAAAGTATTCATCGCTAATCCTTATCCGTTGTGATGTGGAGAAATTCTCTTTCATGGCATTTAACTCTGCCTCAGAAATGGCCGAGATAGGATACAATTCAGCTAAAAAAGAAGAGAGCAAACTAAGTACTCTACATAAGAGCGAAAAGAAAGAGAGTGAGAATAATGAGATTATTGCCGCTAAGATTAATGATACGAAGAATAATCTCAAATACTTCGGAAGATTAAAGAGCAGTGCGCCTTCAACACTACTTGGTGTTAACTTCATTGCTATGAATTCAAAGCTTTCACCTCATTACTTAAAAAATAGTATGACAACAGGCTTTGAGTATCGCTTCCTTATTTCCGATTTCGATATGGCATTAATATTTGGACTTGGAAATAACTCACAAAATCTTTCTTCTTCAGAAATGTTTACAACAATTGGTGGTAACATTTCTTACTATCCTCTTTCATTCTTAAGAGCAAAGGTTGAAGGATATGTAGATTTCCTAAGACCAAAATCTGCATTTGATCCATTTATAAACCTTAGAGAAAGTATTGATGCATACCTATACAAAGATGATGAAATTAGTGTAATTGCTAACCAGGGTATTGAATATGCTAATGATTATTCAGCGCAGGGTAGTGGAAAAGGCATAATATTCTCTCTCCGTGCTCAGTGCGAATATAAAATGGAGAATAATCTCTTTGGTTGTGATGCAGGATATCTCTTAACTGGAGATTCAATTGTCTTTGAAAATCCAAGAAACTACATGGATGTATCTCTTAAAGATGAATATAACTTCACTCCAAGTATCTATGTTTCAGGATCTATAAGAGGAAGATTCAGCATCGATGGAAAGGGCAGTGTTCCTGTCTTTGTTAGTGATAACTTTACCTCAAATACTCTTCTTTACGGTGCTTCAGCATTGAAGACTAACAGTTCTGTCTACAATCTATTTGCTGATGCAACATTTGGCTATAAGTTTAAGAAAGCGCCAACATTTGGGGAGTTCTTAATTTTAGACAATCTATCAACAGCTACTTATTTCTCTTCATTAACAAATAAAGAGAATGGCTTTATGTTCTCACTTGGTCTTGAAGTTAAGACAGACTTGTCATTAATTGGATTAATTACATTGCCAACAACCTTCCGTGTTGGCTATGAATATGGCCGCAATAATGAGAATCATATCACGGCCTCTATTTCATTTACTTCAGAGTTTTAATCTTAACTATGCTTCTTGATCCATTCCTCATCGTCATCGGTGAGGGATGTGTCTATATCGCCATCATCCTCTTCTTCATCTTCTTTTGGAGAGACTGTTTCTAGTTTAGAGAAGTCTGGCTTAGAAGGGAATGAGGAAGGCATACTGACACCACTCTTAACAGTTGGAAGTTCTCTTCTAATGAAAATAGCAGGGTCAGAATTAATAGCTTCCAATAATCCCCATCTTGTATTCTCTTCATCTATATAGGCAATAAGAATATCTATTTGTGACTTTGTGTAGATAGAAGCGTTGGTGAACTGGCATTTCTCTTTGAGTTCTCTAAGCGCTTTCGCTGCTTCATCCCACTCTCCATAATGTAAAAGGACAAGAGCCTTATGTAAGAATGGATCGATAAATGTAGGCTTTGATGTTTCAAAGAGATTCTCTAATAGGCTGCCAGCACGAGCCCAATCAGATTGTGCTATGTAGTATGCAGCTTCTAGGTCCTGAGTAGCTGGAAGGTAGAAGTTCTTATCCTTACTTTCTTTTACAAGCTTCTTAAACTCTTTGTACTTTCCTTTCTCAAGATAGTATGTAGAGAGATTAATATAGAGATTACGATCTCTAAAGCCTGTATTATAAACCTCTTCAGCTATAGAAAGCGCTTTGTCTAAATCATTTTTAATCCAGTAATACATGCTCAAAGAGATCTTTGCGCTTTGTACAACTTTGTTATCCTGAGAGTCTAGGCATCCTTCTAAGATAGCTTTACCTTTTTCCATATCGCCATATTGAACAAAGAGCGTACCTACAACAACCTCGCCCTTAGTTTCAATACCAAGCTTAACTGCTTTTTCGAAGATAGGAAGGCTATCTTTAACAGGAGGATTCTCTCCATTTAGAAGTCGAGAAGCCTTGCTATAGTAAAATGTACCAAGACTATTTAGTACTAATAGTATTAAAGCTACTGTAAAGAAGCCTATACCAATCCATTTTTGAACACCTGAATAGGTAATAAATATTATTCCAATTACAAGAAGGCTAATTATCAGCGTTGAGAATGCCTTCCTCTTCTTTTCTTTATTCGACATATTGTACTTCCTATGTAGTAGAGTTTTTCTTTTCAATCTTTAATAATAATGGTAATTAAATATATTTAACAACAATGAAAAAAAAGATTTTAGTCCATGTTTGTTGTGGCCCATGTGCCACATCTTCAATATTACGTTTACTAGAGGAAGGTTGGGAACCTGTACTTTACTTCTCTAATTCCAATATCTATCCATATGAAGAGGAAGAGAAAAGATATGAGAATGCCATTATTGTCGCATCTCATTACAATCTTAGAATAATTAAAGGCGAATATAACCATGAAGAGTGGCGAGAGTGGGTAAAGGGGTTAGAAGGCGAGAAAGAACATGGAAAAAGATGTGATAAGTGCTTTAGATTCAATCTTCTAAAAGCCTATGAAAAAGCTAGAGAAGAAAGCCTTGAGTATTTTTGCACAACGCTCACTGTTTCTAGATTTAAGAATTCAAATAGAATTTTTAAACAGGGTGAAGACTTACCAGGCTTTGAAAAGATAGATTTTAAAAAGAAGAATGGCTTTGCTCTTTCATGCACCCTTAGCAAAGAGTTAGGTTTATATCGTCAAAGCTATTGTGGATGTGAGTTCTCACTAGGAGAGGCAAATGCTGAGAAAGATATATAAAATACTTAGCTCCAGAATGTTCTGGATGATTATATTCTTTGGCTTGCAAATTGCAGCTATTTGCTATTTTGTGCTTTGGTCTGCAATGGGCAAACAAAACTACCTCTTTTTCATTATCCTCTCAATGGTAATAGCAACTATCATCATTACAAGAAAAGAAAATAACGCTTATCGTCTGATTTGGATGTATGTTTTGATTATCCTTCCTTTTCTTGGTGGTATTTTTTACCTTTTATTCTCCAATAAAAAGATAGGTTCTCTTTCAGAAAAGAAGGTTGCAGATTTCAAGAAAAGAATCCCAGATGATACTCTCTTTAGTCTTGGAAATGCCGATGAAGAACTGTACTCTCTATCTCCTGTCTATCGTAGAGAGAGTCAATATGTTAAGAATATTACTGGCTTTTCTGTCTACAAGAATACCGAGGTTAAGTACTTCGTCTTTGGCGAAGATTTCTTCGAGGATCTATTAAATGAGCTTAGTAAAGCTAAGAAGTTTGTTTTTATTGAATATTTCATCATAGACACTGGTAAATGGTGGACACGTATTCTCAATCTTCTTAAGAGCAAGGTTGAGGAAGGCGTTGATGTTAGAGTTGTCTTTGATGATATGGGATCAATAAATGTTCTTCCTAGAGACTATGAGAATACACTTAAAAGCTTTGGTATAAGAGCTATAGCTTTTAATAAGATAAAGTTCCACGTAAATCCTCGTTTAAACTTTAGAGACCATAGAAAGATTTTTAATATAGACGGCAATGTTTGTTATACTGGCGGCGTTAATCTTGCTGACGAATATGCTAATGATTTAATTAAATTTGGTTATTGGAAAGATGATGCTATAAGACTAAAGGGTGATGGCGTTTGGAATGCTACTTTAATGTTCTTGCGTAACTGGGATTGCCTCGAGAACTTTGAAGATAATCTCTCGCTCTACGTTCCGACCATTAAAGGTGAAAGCGATGGTTATATCCAAATGTTTGATGATAGCCCATTAGATGACAAGACTATAGCTGAAGATACATATTTGCAGATTATCAATAACGCTAAGCGCTATATTTGGATTACAACACCATATTTAATTCTAGATGAATCTATGGAAAATGCTCTTGTTATTGCAGCTAAGAGTGGCTTGGATGTGCGTATTATTACTCCTCATTATCCAGATAAAAAGAGTGTCTTTGAAGTAACTAGAGCTAACTATGAAAAGCTACTTAAAAATGGCGTGAAGATATTTGAGTTTACTCCTGGATTCATTCACTCTAAAAACTTCATTGCAGATGATGAGATTGCCGTTGTAGGAACAACTAATCTTGACTATAGATCGTTCTATCTTCACTTTGAACTTAGCGTTCTCTTCTTCCGTTCTTCAATTGTAAGAGAATTAAAAGATAACTTTGAAAGAACACTTCTTCTTTCAGAAGAGATAAAGAGTGGGGATGAGGAACGTCTTCCTCTATATAGAAGAATTTTAAGAAGAATTATGAGTATTTTCTCTCCTCTCTTTTAACATTGACGAAGAAAAATACGTGAATTAAATTATTACTATGAGTAGAAGCAAAGCTGTAAAGCTAGACAAGAAAGAAGAAGAGAAGGGAATGGAAGATCTTCTCTCAATTATTCTAACAATTACTAATAGAGAAGACCTAGTTGCTTTTCTTGACGATATGCTAACAGATAACGAAAAGAAAGATATTATCCAGCGCTATCTATTAATGGATGATTTGTGGCAAGGTAAATCTCAACGCGATATAGCACAGAATCGTTCTATGAGTCTATGTAAGATTACAAGGGGCTCAAAGATGCTGAAAAAGAAGGCTGGCTTTATGAGAAAATGGTTCTCTAATAAATATGATGACTTCACTCATATTTGAGGTCTAAATCTTTGTTGTTGTCTTTTATTTAAAATGCTAATATCACGGGCGTGGCTAATAAAGAATTAAAGCAAGTTATTAAATATCTACTTATGGGGCTAACTGTAACTGTATTACAGTTTGTCCTTGTTAACGTTTTCCCTCTATTATTCTCTTCTTGGAAAAGTAGTCTTCCTTCTTTCCTTTCTGCAATCTTCAGCGAAAAGACAATGGGAATAGGCAATAGTAATTGGGGCTATGTTATGACATTCTTTCTCTCCAATTTGATAGCTAATATTTATGGCTATTTTATTAATAGAAAGACAGTCTTTAATTCATCTTCGCCGACTTGGTGCTTTGTTGTATTTGTCGTTGTAATAGTCTCTTTAATTCTCTTTTCAACTTGGCTTCAGGGGTTGATTGCAGCATTTGTTGTTGCTAATAGCAACTTTGGTAAATATGCCAATACAATTGCTGCTGCAGTTACTGCATTTATGCAAAACTTAATTGTATTTCCACTAGAGAAGTTTGTTTTATTAAGAGAAAAGAAGGAGTAATTAGCTCCTTCTTCCTCTCTTTGTCTTGCTCTTTTCTTTCTTATCTTTGCTCTTTTTCTTAGAAGAATTCTTTCTTGTTTTTTCTACTTTTCTTTCCCATTCTAGAAGAGCTTTTTCGTCGTCATTTTTGCTCTTTCTTTCTCTTTTCTTCTTTTCTGGAGAGCCTTCTTTTTTGCGCTTACTTCTTTCTTCTTTAGCTTTTTCAACAATTGTTCGGCCATTGTATTTTTTCTTGCTAAAGACAGAGAGAATTATCTCTGCAGTATCGTAAGGTGCGTTGATAAAAGAGTAGTCATCCATGACAAGAATATCTTTAAGCTCTCTATCTTTTACGCCTGTTTCACTTTCAATGAACTCAACAAGTCCTCTCTTTGTTACACCATCATTCTTTCCACGCGCAATAAAGAGGCGAGTAAGGCCATTTTCGTCCATGCTTGGAGTATGAACCTTATCGTATGGGCGGTCTTTGTCGCTATTAGCTTTTTTCTTGGTACTCTTTTTTTCTTTTGCTTTCTTCTCTGTAGCTATATCTTTGTACTGAGTAATATCTAGCGAATCTTTATAGAAGTGTTGCAATAAAAGTCCAATTAATTCTTCTTCTGGTAGTTCTTTTTTGCTTATTAGAGTACGAGCAAGATTAACAAATTCTTCATTTATTTTTTCATCTGTTGCTCTCTCTAATTCTTCGAAGATTAACTCTTTCTTTCTCTCTACAACTTCTTTTGGTGTAGGAATCTCTTCCTTTCTTATCTCTGCTTTGCTTGCTTTCTTTATGTAAGAGAAGCGTCTAGCTTCGCTTGGCGTAATGAAGGTAATGGCAGTACCTTCTTTACCAGCTCTTCCTGTTCTTCCAACTCTATGAATATATATTTCAGCATCGTGAGGAAGAGAGTAGTTAATTACGTGAGTCAAATCTTGAATGTCGAGGCCTCGCGCAGCAACATCTGTTGCAACCAAAATCCTAATTGTTCTTTCTCTCATCTTTCTCAGTATGATTTCTCTTTCTCTCTGAGATAAATCTCCATGGAGTGCCTCTGCATCGTAGCCACGCTCTTGGAGAATATGTCCAACTTCATCACATTGTAATTTTGTTCTACAGAATATTACTCCATAGAATTCAGGGTGTCGGTCGATGATTCGAGTTAGAGCTTCGATTTTATCGGCTTCTCTTACTTCATAGTAAATCTGATCAGCACTCTTTGTGGCACTATCTCTACTTTGAGTTCTGACTGTAATAGCATTCTTCATAAAAGAAGCAGCAAGCTTCTGTATTTGAGGTGGGATAGTTGCACTAAACATAAGCATTCGCTTATTCTCTGGTGCTGTCTTCAATACTTCCTCTATGTCTTCAATAAAGCCCATATCGAGCATCTCATCTGCCTCATCTAGAACCATAAAGCTAAGAGATGATAAATCAAGTGTCTTTCTCTTTATATGGTCTAGTATTCTTCCCGGAGTGCCTACAACAACCTGTACGCCTTTTTTTAGCTTTCTTATCTGGTTTTCCATGCTCGCACCACCATAAATTGGAGTGCATTCAATTTTGTCTGTTGGCTTAAGAGAGTTGATTTCTTCTGCAACTTGGAGAGCAAGCTCTCTAGTTGGGGTAAGTATTAATGCTTGTACGTCCTTTCTCTCTTCATCAATTGTTTCCAAAATAGGGAGAGCAAAGGCTGCTGTCTTTCCTGTTCCTGTTTCAGCTTGACCTATAACTTCTGTTCCTTCTTTTAATAGTAGGGGAATGCACAATGCTTGGATTTCACTAGGTTCTTCAAAGCCCTTTCTCTTTATTGCTTGTAGTGTTTTTTCGCTCAAGCCTAATTCTTCAAATGTTTTTTTTCTAACTTCTTCACACATATAAATTTTTACGCCACAAAAGTCTATCAAATTGTCAGCGTTAGGTCTATCGAGTTCAGAGTTCTAAGCAACCAAAAGCATCAGAAAAAGAGAAGAATCCAACTTTTCCTGAAAAGAGTCCATAATTAAGTTTTCTGTTTTGTCTAAATGGGCCTGTCTTCTCTGTGAGTGTTGCAAAAACAGAGAAAGATATCTCAGTATCTTGATTATTAGAAAATAGAAATGAGTTATCACTCTCTTTTTTCATCTCTACATTGTTATACGTAATTAGGTTATCTTCATCTAATAAGACGCATTTTTTTTCTTGAACAGAATAGAGAATAGAGAAGCTCTTTTCTTCTCTGCCATAGATATAGAAGGAGAAGATTTCTCTCTTTAATGGAAATGAACTTTTCTTCCACGTTCTACGTGCACTAAAAGAAGAGCTATCTATTTCGCTTCTTTTTTCTCCAATTGAGATTTCACCTTTTACAGAGTCAGAAGAGGAGAGGTGGATTACCTCTTTTTGTCTGCCTTTTTCGAATAACTGATTATAAGACAAATTCTTTGGATTAATTGAAAAAGAGAGTATAGCTTTGAAGTTTTTTTTGCCACTTGGAAGAATAAAGGAAGGTGCAGCAGAAACAATCATATAAGTGTTATTCTTCGCAATTACACTACTAGTAAAGCCTCCGCCTGTGAATGTGATAGCTTCATCACTGCACGGGAGAGAAGCGAATGTGCTTTTAATATTAAATCTTAGTGTTCTGCTTCTTTCTTCTTTTACTATTTTATTTTTGTAATCAACAACTCGTATGATTGCTCTTGAATTTACTCGTCTTTTTTCGTGGACAAATATGTAGCTAATGCAGTTTTTATGGTCTATGAGAGTAAAAATCTCTTCAGAAGCAGAGAAAGGAGAGTCTGAGTAAGAAGACAAAAAAGTATGGGAAGAATCAACAATAATACTCATATAGAGAGGATAAAGAAGAGAAATAAAAAAGCCAACTCCTTCAATGAAGAAATTGGCTCTAAGTAAGAGATTAAAACCTTAGTTCTGAGAAGAGCTTCCATAGCCGAAAGCTGCTTGCAAATAACCATTGAAGAAGTTGTCTTCTACATTGTCTGAAGTAACAATAGAGCTCTCATAGTCAATTAATGAGTTCTGAGGAGCGTATGTGTTATAGAGAGTAGAGAGGAGAGTAGCTGAGTAGTTATCTCCTGTTGTTGCTTCTACAGGACGACAGATGATATATGCATTGTTTGCATATACTGGTTCAAAGACTGTACCATAGTCTGCGCTAAATAGCTTTTCGTTGAAAGACTTATCTGCAAGAGCTGCTGTATATACATAACCATTTGTAGTAGTTCCTGTAAGGCTTGAACTTTCACTTGTCCAATTGAATGAGTAGATGTACTGGCTGTCTCCTGTGTTCTCTGCAACTGAGTTAACCTTTCCTATTGTAAGATTGTATTTTTCTGCTGTTGCCTCAAAATCGTTCTTAGCTTCTTCGTAGATAGTTGCAGAAAGTCCCTCTAGGTAAGCCTTCATAACTTCTGTATCATTTGTTGTGATATAACTCTTAACGACGCTTAATGCTGTTTCGTCTGTTAAGTCTGGATTTGTGCTTGCTTTGTCGACATAGAAGAGTGTGTAGCCTTCTGGTGTGTGGATAGGACCAACAAGAGAGCCTTCTTCTGCGCCAAAGATCTTTTCAGCACCATCTGGAGCTGTAGAAGAGAGGTAGTTGTCAATCATGTATCTATAAGCATTCTCAACTTTACCTTCTAAAGATGCAGAAGAGTCGATAGATTCAGATACTGCTTCTTCCATTGTCTTTGTGCCATTAGCAATAGCTGTCATTGCATTCTGAGCTTCTTCTTCTGTCTGGTATGTTGCTCTTGTGAATGACATAACCTGGAAGAGCTCTTCTCTTGCCTTTGCATACTCAACAGCATCTTCATCTGGGTATGTAAGTCCTGTTATTGGAAGGTACTCGATAGTTCTTCTATCGTTGCTTAATGAAGTAATGAATTCACTCTCTGCCTTGCTTAATGGAGCTGAGAGGATAGTCTTTTCAACCTCTTCAAAAGGAACGTAAGCCTTCATCCAAGAAACGATTTGCTCTTTCTGCATATCTGTTGCTTGGTTGTAAACTTCCTGAGAAAATGTGTTTGTACCATCAGAATAGTAACCAGAGTTGATGATAGCATCATAGACCTGGTTTGAAGTAGCCTTAAAACCAGCCTTTGTTGCCATAGCCTGGAACTCTTCATTTACTAATGCCTGCTGGAATGCTGTGTAGTAGATATTATATGAAGCAGAACTAGCATTCTGTTCGCCATAGTTTTGAACATAGTAGCTATAAATACTCTGAAGCTGATAATAGAAATAGCTATTAGCAGTTAAATCAATACTCTTTCCTTTGTACTTTCCAAAGCTTACAGCGTTCTGTGTGCTTGAAAACATAGTTGTAGGAAGAATGAAAGTGGCAGAGATAAGGATTAAGATAACGACACCAATAATCCAGATAATAGACTTTTTGTCGCCTTTCTTTGCTTTTTTTACCTTCTTATCTTCTTTTGTTGTTAAAGCCGTCTTGTCTTCACTCATGTTAGAACCTCTTTTGGTTTCAAATAAATAAGAATGTGTCTTTCGACACTAGCTATTAAATTACCATTATAAAGTGTAATAAGTCAATGTTAGTTTATTCTTTAAAGAATGCTTACCTTAAAGAGTTTGTTAAGAATTTTGCCCTGTTTCTATGGAGTTCTTGTTATTTAGATCTAAAAGCAACAGATTAGCTTTGTTTATGCTCTTTTCCTGTGTTATGATGTTTTGGGGAAAAAGAAAACTGAGGGGGATAGTGTGAAGGTCCTAATAACAACAGAGCTTTATTTGCCTTTTCGTTGTGGCGTTACGTCTGCTATTGAAGCAGAGCGTTGTGCACTTGAAAAGAAAGGCGATGAAGTAAGGATTCTTGCTATCTCAAGCAATAAAGAAAGCTACTATGATCCTTCTCTGAAGACTTGGTACATTGCGCAAACCTTACCTCAATTTTATAAAGACTCATATGCTTCGCTCAATGTGCACGATAAGATTCTTTCTTCTCTTTATGAGTGGAGGCCAGATGTAATTCATTCTCAAACTGAATTCTTTTCTTTTCGCTTTGCCTCGCATATAGCAAATAGACTTAACATTCCTCTTGTTCACACTTGTCATACAGATTTTGTCTCATACACAGTTCACTTTACTCGCTTTACCAAGGCTTGGAATTATTTTACATCTCTATTAGTTCCTCTTTTTATCAGAAGGGCAGATAGAATAATTTGCTCTACAGATAAGATTTACTCTCTGATCTCTTCATATAAAGTAAAGCAGCCAATAGATAGAGTTTTAATAGGTGTAGATTTAAATCTTTTCAATCAAGAGCTAGCAAATAGCGAAAGAAAGAGAATGAGAAATAATCTTGGCATTCAAGACTCAGATATTGTCTTTGTTACAGTATCACGATTAAGTAAAGAGAAAAATGTATGTGACGTAATTAGATTATTCAATCTTGTAAAAAAGAAGAATGAGAATGTAAAGCTTTTAATTGTTGGAGATGGAGACGAAAGAGGCGAACTTCAAGAGTTAACTAAGAGTTACGGCTTAGAGGATTCAGTCTTATTCTTGGGTGAAAAAAAGAGAGAAGAAGTGTGGGCCTATTATAAGCTTGGCGATATCTACATTGGTGCTTCTCTATCAGAGACGCAATGTCTTTCTTACATTGAGGCAATGGCCTCGTCTTTACCTCTGTTAGTTAAATATGACACGATCCTCTCTAATTATCTTATTTCTGGCGTAAATGGTTTTTCATTTAATAGCGATGAGGAGTTTTTAGCTCTTAGTGATATGCTAATTCATTCTGAAGCGAAGAGGAGAGAGATAGCTGAAAATGCTAGGAAAAGCTCTCTTAGTTTCTCTCTTGATATTTTTGGCGATAAACTTCATGAGGTCTTTTTGAAAGCAAAAGAGGATAGAAATGGTAAAAAGCATTAATAAAGCATCGCTTAATTACTCTGTCGGTCTTCTTTTGGCTGCACTAAGTGGAATAATGATGTATATAGAACGCATCATTTTTGTCTCGCACTTTGGCCTTGAGTATGTAGGGCTTTCGTCTCTCTTTGAAAATACTTTTCTTATTCTTTCTGCTTTCGATATAGGTGTAAACACATATCTATTGAATTACCTAGTTTCATCGTTGAAGAAGGGGAGAGACGATGAGATAAGAGGAAGTTTAAGTGTAGTTAAGTCTTATTACACTTACATTTCTTTGATTATCTTTACACTTGGTGTGATTCTCTCATTTTTTATTCCTCTAATGACAAAGAATGAGATCGATAAAAGAGCTTCTCTCTTCTTTTTAATATATTTAGTTGGTAATTTAAGCCAGTATCTTTTTGGCTCGAGTATTCTTCTTCTTTCTTCTTATGAACGTAACTATGTTGTCTCTCTCTTTGTTCAAGGCGGAAGAGTTATTCAATACCTAGCTTCAATCTTTGTTATTTTAAAAGGTGGTGATTATCTATTATACATAGCTATAAGTAGCCTTATTACCTTTCTTTCTTATCTTTTCCTCTCTTTTAAAAGTAGATTAGACTACCCATTCCTAAAGAAAAAAGAGAAAAAAGTAATTGAAGAAGATAAGAAAAAGGTTGAGAAAAATATACTTGGTATGACATTTCATAGGGGCTCAAGTCTCTTTTTCCGTTCTTTTGAGCCGATTATGGTGAGCCTTATTTTTGGCTCTTTTTGTGCTGGCCTATACTCTAATTACCTACTATTATCGAATGCACTTCTAACGCCATTTTGGATATTTCAATCAACTGTTACCCCATCAGTTGCGATAAAGTACCTAGACAATAGCAGAGAAGAGAATCTAAAACTCTATAAGAAGCTTGTTTATATAAATTATATAGCATCTCTCTTTGTATCTATCGTTTATCTTTTGTCTGTTCGTTTATATATCTCTTTCTCATATGGTGAGGAGTATTTATTAGATAGTAGCTATAATGCACTCTTTAGCTTTCTTCTCTTCTTATCTTCTTGCCGCACATCCTCCTTAATTTTTAGAGATGCTTCGGCTGTCTATACTTCAGATTGGCTAAAGGCACTTATAGAAGTTGTAGTAACAATAGTTCTTTCTTTCGTGTTAACACCACGCTTAGGTCTTATTGGCCTACCTTTAGCCTTTATTATTTCATATCTCACTATTGTGATATGGAGAGAGAATAAGACTGTAATGGAGTACAGCCTTAAAGATGGAAGTTGGACTTTTATATCTAAAGAGAGCCTACTTGTAGCTCTTTCTTTACTTATCTTAGTTGTAGTCTGGTATATTACTGAGTATTTCTCTTTTCTTAAGGCGATTATTCTTTCTCTCTTAGTTTTCTTTAGTGTGCTATTAATTGGGTTTTCTTTCGACAAAGATGCATCTAGAATAATACTCAAAAAGGATAGCAAGAATGAGTAATCAAATAAAAATAAAGAGCTACAGCAAAGTGTGGACTATTCTTTCTGAGTGCATACTCTTCTTATTTGTTGTAGTAGGCTATATTGAAAAAATACAGTCTCTATACTCTTTAGTAATGATTTTTGATTGTCTACTCGCTATATTTTCTTTCTTTTATATATGGATTTACTTTTTTATCTATAAAGAGTTGCGTCTTAATATAATATCGCGAGCGTTACTTTTTTTAGTCTCATCTATTCTTATCTCATCTATTGTCAGACAGAGTGATAGCCCACGCCTCGTTGTTGCGCTCTTTGCTCTTCTAGAGCTTGGTGCTGTCTTTATTGCGCTAATTATTCTCCATGACAAATATGAGAGAATACTCATTCCTTGTTTTTTTTACATTATCGCATTTTCACTTGTTTACTCACTTTTAAGTATCTTCATGGGTTTAGAGAACGGAGAGAGTAGAATAGGAGGGCTGAGCAACCAAACAAACTCGCTAGCTGTTGTTGCTTCTTCTTCTCTTCTTATTGCTCTCTCTCTATTAGGAAAGAGAGAAAGCCTAATAAAAACTGTACTCTTTAACTCTGTTTTTGTTGCCTCCATACCTTTTTTTGCCTTTACATTCAGTAAGACTGATAGTAGGACATCGTTCTTTGCGCTTCTAATTGCATTGTGCTTTTATTTTGTATTTTCAATTCTTTTTTCAGCTAATAAGAAAGGAGCATTAATAACTGGCTTAATTAGCCTTATTGTCTCTATTTTTATCATAACGCTGCTTCTTTCATCTTCTAGAAGCATGCTGAATAACTCTCTAAGTCGTTTAACATCTGGAAGAACAGATATATGGGTTAATGTTCTCTCTCGTATGGATATAACAGATTACCTATTTGGTTTTGGTGGAAATAGTAGCGAGATGAAGAGGCTCTTATTGGAAAGAGGTGCATCTTTGAGTTCATTGGAAATAGTTACAGAAAAGCACTTAATGCATAATATATTCATCCAATTTTTAGTTGAGTATGGCGCTGTTGCTGCACTCTCTTTTCTTGTTAGTTATGTAACTATAATTGTTGTATCCTTCAGTGCTATGAGAAGAGAAGAGGATAAAGAAAGAAAGCGCATTGTGCTTCTTTCTGCTGTTCTCTTAGTCTTCTTCTTTGTTCACTCATTAGCTGAAAGCAGTATCTTCTTTATCGGTGGATCGGAGCAGATACTCTTTATTCTTTCATTTGCAGTTATATATTCCTACTACAGAGAAAAAGGGAGTAAAGAATGAAGAAAAAAGTTGCATCGCTAATAATAATTACAATTGTTCTTGCTCTTACTGTTCTATTTGCCTTACAGCTAAAGAATCTAAAACTTAGTGGTGATTTTACAGCTCTATTTCCTTGGTCTGAAATAACAGACTATTACGAAGGAGGAGTTTCGGGCCAAGAGGCTATTCTTGCTCTTTTAGACGAAACAAAGCCTAAAAAGGTTATTAATACAGATTATATAATATCGAAAGACTATAAGACGGGCCTTAGAGCTTCAACTGTGCCTTTAGAAAAGGACGAGACTTATACTTCTACTATGTTTGTGCTTGTTTATTCTCCAGATATTTACAGTGCAAGCTTTTTAAATGAACTCGATAAATGTATCAACACTGTAGACATAAGACGTGATTCAGCTCGGCCATCTTCTGTTTTAGATTGGTTTACTCTTTCTGGTAAAGGCGATTATATGCTCTTAGAACCTATGAGTCCTAAGGAGGGTAGTAAATGGACAGAGGAGGAAGCAAAGGAATTAGAGCATAGGATAGAGAACGATCCTATTGTCTCTTATTATCTTGTAGGTGGAAGTAAACACTCATTCTTATTGCAATTTTCTTATCATGATAAAGCTAATAAAGCGCAACTAGATGAACTCGATAGTATCTTCAACCCACTTAGAGAGATGGGCGCAAGAGTCATTTTGATGAGCAATATGGTAATATCGAACGAAGTTATTGAGGCTCTAAAACATGATTTATATATCTTAGCAACTCTTGCTTTAGTTGTTATGATTGTTGTCTATTATCTCTCTTTTAGGGCACTTAGGGCCGTAGTTCTTCCTTTCTTACTCTCCCTTGTTTCTCTTATTTGGACACTTGGGACTATGTCACTCTTATCAATAGAGCTTAATCTATTGAATATCCTGACGCCATGCTTAGTCTTAATACTCGGAAGTACATACTCAATGCATATGCTTAATGAGTATTACTTAGGTGAAAGGGGGACAAAGCATTTTAATCCTGTTGCATCGTCAAAGCATATTATTCTAACAATACTTCTTGGTTGCATAACTACAATACTAGGCTTTTTAGCTCTTGCTTTTGCCCCATCTCATACATTATTTGGCTTTGGCATATCTGTTTCTTTTGGTGTCTTTTATTCAGCATTCCTTGCGATCTTCTGCCTTCCTTCGCTTTTAATTCTTTTTCCTCGTCCTAAAGAGAAGAAGAGAGAGAAGCTAATTAATGGCAAAGGCCAAAAAATTATAGTCTGGTGGAGCAAGAAAATCGTAAAGATTTGGCCAATCTTTATCATTGTTTTTGCTGTCATTGCTCTCCTTTTCTTTGCCGTCAAAGATAAGATTAGTGTTGATTCAAACTACATGTCATACTTCTCAGAAGAAGATAAGTTCGGACAAGACTGTCTCTTCTTCTCCCGTGAACTTGGAGGAACAACGCCATTTACAGTTATTATTACAGCTCCAGAAGGGGAGGAAAACTTCTTCTTAGATACCTCTAATTTACGTGCTGTAAGAGCATGGGAAGAGAAGATAAGTGAAAGTAAGCATGTTTTACAGGTAATCTCATTCCCAAGCTATGTTGCTTTTGCATCTAGAGAAATAACAGGCTTATATGATATTCCAGAAGACGAAGGAATGATGAATATTTTGAAAGCTATTCTTCTTAGCTATGCAAATGAGTTCCCTTCTTTAAATCAAGTTGTAAGTAATAACTTTAATACGCTTACAATTACAGTTCAAACATGGGATGGAAATAGTGAGAACCTAATAACAACAACTAGTGTTGCTGAAGTCTATTCAACTATGGTTGATGCATTCTCACTCCTTCCTTATGGAACAAAGGTAAGTGTTTCAGGCTATCCTGTCATAAGTGAGAAGTTCTCTTCTCGACTTCTTTCTGATCAGAAAATATCAACACTGTTAGCGATAGTTTCAATATTCTTAGTCGCTTCTATTTTCCTTGTCTCAGTAGAAAAGGGTATCCTTGTTCTTGTTCCAGTTATAGCTGGAATAATGATCAACTATGTATTTATGTATCTTTTCTCAATTCCTTTCGACATTATCACTGTTTCTTTCTCATCTATTGCTATTGGTTGTGGTGTAGATGATGCTCTTCATTTCTCACTGAGACTAAAAGAGAGAGAAAGAATGGGTATGAATATAAAAGAACGTATTTCGTCTACAGTAGAGAACACAGCACGTCCAATTGTGCTAACAACTCTCTCTATAGTCTCAGGAATGATGATTCTTTCATTTGGAACATATGTTCCAATAAAGTACTTTGGACTATTAATGAGCGTTACGCTTCTTGCTTGCATGATTTCAACACTAGTATTCTTACCTTCATTTGCTTTTCTTTTTGATTTTATACATTCACTTTTCGATGGCCGGGCATTCGTAAAAGGAGATATTAAGAGTGACGGAAGAGCTAATTAGTGTACTTATTCCACTCTATAACAGTGAAAAGTACATTGCTTGTACTTTAAATAGTGTTGTTAATCAAACTTGGAAAGAGCTTGAGATAATAATTGTTGATGATGGTTCAACAGATAGTAGTGGGAAAATTGTAGAAAGCTTCCAAGAGAGAGACAGTCGCATAAAACTATATAGCCAGAAAAATATGGGAATAGGCTATACTCGTAATCGTCTTCTTTCTCTCTCATCTTCCTCCCTTATTCTTTTTGTAGATTCAGATGATATACTTCCTCCTAATTTTATCTCTATTCTGCAGGAAGCAAAAAAGAGAAATAAAGCAGAGATAGCAAGTGCAAAAGTTGTTCCTTTTAGAAACAAGCCAAGAAAAAAGAAGGCTAGAAAAGAAGAACTATATAGTGGAGAAGAGTTTTTAGTTGAGATGACACGCCCTATGGGAAAGTTTTGTTACTCTCATTCTCGGCTAATGGATAGAGATCTCTTTTCATCCCTTTCTTTCCCTGTCGATAAGATATTTGAGGATGTTGTCTTGATGCCTAAAGTTGTAATGAGAGCGCATCGTGTTGTCTTTGTGCCCGAGGCCCAATACAACTACAGAATAAATAGAAATGGTCTTAGCCATTCTCCTTTTTCTTTTCGTTCACTTGATGAGATGGATGGATACATGGAGAATATAAAGCTCGGGGAGAAGATAGAAAATAGACAAGTTGTATATTATAGTAGTCTTTTCTTTTTGACAAAGTACTACTATTATTTTTTTAAAGTCCTATTTAAAAGAATGGGAGTTAAAGAGTATTTGAGGCGTTATAGTGGGGAAAAAAGAAGAATCTTGGCTTTAAGGAGAAATAAATGAAGGGTGCTTTTTTATACGTTGATGCAGGAAAAGGTCATTATATCCCAGCTGTTGCTTTAGCTGATGCTTTTAAGGATAAGGGCCATGAAGCTGTAGTGGATGACTTATTACTAGTCTTTAAAGTTCCATTCTTCAGATGGGTTAGCAAGCACTATTGGAGATATCTTCTTCATCACCCTAGACTTGAAAAAAAGTTAAATAAACTATCGAATAAGCATGTTGCGCATCTGTCACTTAAAGCTCTCAGTAATGATGTAAGCGCGCTAAAGCACTTTAAAGCTTGGTTTTATAAAGAGCGTCCAGATTTTATTATTTCGACAAACTTTATGGGAGCAACGCTTCTTCCTGCTGTATTAAAAAAATTAGGTATTGTTTGTCCTGTCTACGATTATGCTGCAGATTTATTTGACCAAGTGAAAGCTGGAATCGATTCAGATTTAACATGCGTTTATATCTCAACAGAAATTGGTGTTGAACACACTATTGCTATGGGACAAGAACGAGATAAAGTTAAGCTTTGTCCATTCCCTCTTTCAAAGAAGTTTGAGGTTTGTAAGAAACTTAGCAAAGAAGAGGCGAGAAAGAAACTTGGCTTGAAGAACAAATTCACAATTCTTTGCAATCTTGGTGGCGAAGGTATTGGAAGCCCAAAGTTCCTCTATGGCCTTGTAAAGCGTGGTTTAGATATCCAAGTTGTTGTTATTGGTGGAAAGAGTAAGAGTACTGAACTTGAATTTGATCTATTTAAAAAGAGTAATCCTGACTTTGATTTATACATGAGAGGTTTTGTTAACAATGCTCAAGAATACATCATGGCATGTGATATGCAAATGGGAAAGGCAGGCGCTAACTCTTTAATGGAATCTTTGTATCTTAAGAGACCATTCTTAGTATCTGAAGTATTGTATATGGGACGCTCTACTCAGATTTTCTTTGATAGATATCCCGTTGGTTGGTGTGAAGATGACCTTGAAAAGAAGTTAGACATAATTGAATCTCTATATAAAAATCCAGGAAAACTAAAAGAAATAGATAGGGAGATGGAAAAGCTTCCTATCGACTTCTCGGCTCCTCATTTTGCAGATATGCTCATCCATGACACAGAGCTATATAGGAAAGAAAACCGTGCAAATTACTGAAGAAAAGGTCTGTGGTGTTAGCTTAATCTCTTATAAAATTGATCTTGTCTATCCTGAGGAAGAAGAGCGAATTAGACCTGCTATTATCATCCTTCCTGGCGGGGCTTATAGCCACAAATCAAAGAGAGAAGGAGAGCCTGTTGCTCTATATTTTCTCTCTCTAGGCTACCATGCTTTCATCCTTGATTATACTGTTGGGAGAGATGAGATAGAAAAGAATCCTCCAGAAAGAGAGGTTGCTTTTGCTATTCGCCACATAAGAGAAAGAAGTGGAAAATACAAAATCGATCCAGAAAAGATAGTTCTTCTAGGTTTTTCTGCAGGTGGCCATTTAGCTCTCTCTAGCACTGTGCACTACAAAGAAGAGAGAGCGAACTATCTTGTCCTTTGTTATCCTGTTGTAACAATGGGCGAATGGGGACACGAAAAAAGCACATATAATCTTACCGGTGGAGATGAAGAAAAAAAGTCCTACTATTCTATAGAAAAGGCTATTACAAAAGACTTTCCTCATTCTTTTATTTGGCATACTTCTCAAGATAAGTCTGTCTCCGTAATGAATACTATTATGCTTACAGAAGCTTTGGCAAAAAATGAAGTTGATTTCGAGTACCATGTCTTTCAAAAAGGTGGACATGGAATGAGCGTATGCACTAATGAAGTGAAGAGCTTTAATAAGCGCAATCAAGTTTGGCTTTCTCTTTTATCTTCTTGGCTAGAAGATAATCTTTCTTGGGAGAATTAAGTCTTCGGAACGAAAGCGGAAAGAAAGGAATAAAAAGTCTTGATTCTCTCTTCTATTAAAGTAAAAATTAACCTATGAAATATATGGACGTCAAAAGTGCAAGTGAAAAATGGGGCATTACTCCTAGAAGAGTAAGGATTTTGTGCAATGATGGCCGAATAGATGGTGCTGTCAGAAATGGTTGGTCTTGGATTATTCCAATAGATACACCAAAACCAGGAGATGGTAGAGCACTAAGACGCTTCAAGAGCCTAGATATTAGACTTGGATCCATCGATGTTGATTCTTTAGATGAATTGAAGAGACAAACAAGTCTTATCGCTTACTTTAATTCCCCTTATTATGACTATCTATTATCGAAAACAATAAGCTTTCTTTTTTTATTGGAAGGAAACGAAATAGAGAGTCGAGATGTATTAACTGTTTTAAAGGGAGAGCTTTGCTATAACCTCTCATTAGAAGACCATCTTTTAATTGTAAACTTTTCTTCTCTCTTAAGAGATCTTGCAGAGAGAAAAGGAAAGTGGGATATCGGTGAGGAGAAGAGAGTTTACTCTCTCTTAATGAGAGGAATAGAACGAACAGATGGCTCTATAAAAGATGGCTACATCTTAAAAAATGGCGAGAAGATTTCTATTAAGGATTCTTTAGAAACTATTATGAATCAATATGATTCTTCTTGGTCAAATCTCAATAGTGTTGTTTCTGCGCTTCTACTCAGTGGCGAAGTGTTAAGAATTAAGCCATATAGCAAACATCTAATTTTCTTTTGCTATTTGCTTCTTGCAGGAGAGCTCTTTAGAGGTGGATATATTGCACCTTCATTCCCTCTTTCTTCGGTTAATGAGGCAAAGGCAGCCTTTGCTCTCATTGTGACAAAAGGTATCTATGTTGATATGACATCATTTATTGAGAGAGTCTTACAAAACACGTATGGGGAGATAAAAAGAAATGTATGATATTATCTTAAAAAATGGCCTTGTTTTGGATGGCCGTGGAAATAAAGCAAAAAAAGCTAATGTTGCTATCTTTTCTGATTCCATCGCTCTCGTTACAGATAAAGAGATAGCGCGCGCAAGAACTGTAATAGATTGTACAGGTAAGTACGTTGCTCCTGGCTTTATTGACGGACATACTCATACAGATTTTCTTCTCCTTAATGACGAAAAAGCCTCTCCTCGAGTTGGTCAAGGCATTACAACAGATATATCTGGTAACTGTGGCATTGGTGTCTTTCCATATACAAATCCAATTTTAAAAACTATGGTGCAAGATGTACTAGGTGAGTGGAGAGAGTGGAAGTGGAAAGACTATAAGACGATGAAAAACTACTACATGACTAAGAAGATAGGCGTAAATGTGCTTTTCTTAGTATCTCATACAGCACTCCGAGTAGCTTCTTTAGGCGAAGACTGCAGAAGAGAAGCAACAGACGAAGAGATAGAGAGAATGTGCTCAATTCTTCGCTCTGAACTACAAAGCGGGGCTGGTGGTTTCTCTACTGGACTCTATTATTCTCCTTGTGTTTATTCTTCCATTGATGAACTCTATCGAATTCTTAAGGTTGTTAAAGAAGAGAATAAGATTTTTACTGTTCACCATCGCTCGGAAGGAAATGGATGCACAGAGTCTTTAAAAGAGGTCTTGGATGTTGTTTTTAAGAGTGGAGTAAAGACAGAGATATCGCACTTAAAGGCTATTGGAAGAAAGAATCAAGTTGAAGTCGATAAAATGCTCTCTCTTATTGAAGAGTATAGAGAGCGTGGGCTAGATGTTAAGTTTGATCAGTATCCATATACATTTGGTTCAACATCTCTCTTTTCACTTCTTCCTCCTCGTATTCTTGCTCTTACTCGCTTAGAGCAAAGAATGGCGCTTTCTTTAGATAGTGAAAGAGAAGAGATAAGAAATGAGATTTTAAATGCTCAGACTTGGGATAGTATTTACCCTCTAGTTGGGCCAGATGACATTGTTGCTTTGTATCTAACAACAAATCCAGAATACAATGGAAAGTCACTCTCTGAAATAGCTCAAATAAGAGGAGATAAAGATCCTTTAGATACACTTTTCGACATTCTTAGAGACGAGACTGGGCTTGCTGTTATGACAGATAGAACAGAGAATCAAGAGAGCTTAGAGCGTATTATGGTCCATCCATTAATGTGTTTTGGTACAGATAGTCTCTATTCTTCACCACTTCCTCATCCACGTTCTTACCATTCAACAGTTGAGTTTTTATCAAAATATGTTCGTGATAAAAAACTCTTAACACTAGAAGAAGCTGTAAGAAGAATGACAAGCGAGACAGCATCAAGATTCTCTCTCCTTGATAGGGGAGTCCTAGACGAAGGCTACAGAGCAGACGTTGTTGTTTTTGATCTTGATAGGCTTAAGGCTAATGACGACAAAACAAACGATGGAATTTCTACTGTAATTGTAAATGGCAAGATAGCCATGCAGGATGGGGTTATTCTCTCAACCGGAGCTGGTCGGGTATTATAGTGTCAAAAGAATTAAATAAAAAACAACAAAAGATTATTGGACTTGTTGCTCTAATAATTTTTATCATCTTTTGCTTTTTTGCTTTCTTTTTTATAGGAGTTCCTATAGTAAAGAGTGCTAAAAACCCAGAGCAGTTTAGAGCTTGGATTGATAGCATGGGAACATGGGGAAAGCTTGCATATGTTGGCATATGCTTTCTCCAAGTTTTAGTTGCTATTATTCCGGGAGGTCCTATTGAACTTGCTGGAGGCTATGCCTTTGGCCATCTAGAGGCAACAATTCTTAGTACAATCGGACTTTCTCTTGGTTCTATTACAGTTTTTTTACTTGTAAGAAAGTTTGGCCAAAAACTACTAGAGGTATTCTTTTCTAAAGAAAAAATAGCTGAATTAAAGTTTTTGAAAACAAATAAAAAGAGGGATTTAATAATTCTTATTCTTTTCTTAGTTCCAGGAACGCCTAAAGATTTACTCTGTTTCTTTTGTGGCTTAACAGATATGCCATTCTGGTTATTCTTTTTGTTATCAACATTTATGCGAATACCAGCAGCTTGGCTAAGCAGCATTGGTGGTAGTGCAATGGGGTCTAAGAGCTATACGATAGCTATAGTAATTGCACTAGTCATTGCTTCTTTGACGATAATTGGTATCGTTGGCTACAAAGCAATAGTAAAGAAACATGAGAAGGAGGGCGAGAAGGATGAATAAGCTCTTTATTTTCGATCTAGGTGATGTTGTTATTAGTGGTGGAATGGATAGTAAAAGCGTTGCTGAGTACCTTTGCTTAGATGAGAAAAAATACGAAGAGGAATATGAAAAATATTCACTTAAACTTGGAAACGGAGAAATAAGCGAAGGAGAATTCTTTTCTCATATCTCTTCTCTCTTTTCAATAAAGATTAACACCAATCCTTTTAAAGAGTGCTATTTTCCAGAAACAAACAGAGAGCTCTTATCTCTTATCGATAAGCTGAGAGAGAAGGGCTATAGATGTGTAATTGGTTCAAATACTATTAAAAGCCATATTGAAGTTGTAAAGGGGCTAAAAGAAAATCCTCTTTCTCATTTTGATAGTCTTTACTATTCATATGAGATGGGACTTTCGAAGCCAGACAAAGAATTCTTTTCTTATATTGTCAATAAAGAAGGCTTTGGCGACAGAATAAGCAGTGTTTATTTCTTTGATGATAGAAAAGAAAATGGAGAAGGTGCATCTTCGCTTGGCATAAACTATTTTCAATATAATCGACTAAAGCACAAAGAAGCAGAGAGATATTTGTCGCCTTTTTTCTAATAGTATCAATTTTTTGTAAATTTGGGTGTTATTCCATTTTTTATATAAATACAAGTGTTGTTGAAAATGGTTGAAGTTAGAATTGCAGAGAAATTGAACGAAAGATTTTAGTGATTATTTTTTAACTGCAACCATGAAGTAATCATCAAAATTTGTTTATATAATCAACAAAAATGTTGATAAAATTTTAAAATAATGTTTTAATCTTTATAGCTTGAGGGAGTTGGTGATGATAACGGAGTTTGGGAAGACTTTGAGAAAGATTAGGATAGATAAGAGCGAGATTCTAAGAGATATGGCTGAAAAACTTGGCATGACTTCTTCTTACCTTTCAGCTATAGAGTGTGGAAAAAGAAATATACCTGATAACTTAATAGATAAAATTGTGTCTTTATATGATTTAAATGAAAAGGAAAAGTTTGAGCTAATAACAGCAAAACAAAAATCTCTTAAATCGATAGAGATAAATTTAAATAATTTAGCAGAGAATAAACAGGAATTGGCTTTGAAATTTGCTAGAAGGTTTGACGATATTGATGATGAAACTATTGCCAAAATTCAAGAATTACTTACAAAAAAGGAGTAAGACTAATAATGATAGCGAACCAAACTATAGGGGTTGAAGCTAAATCTCGACTAGAACTTAGATTATTGGCTCATAAAATCAGAGAAGCTTTAGGTCTAGAACCTAATGAGCCATTTCCTACTGTCAATGTATTAGAGATACTTCCGATATTTGTTCCAGAAGCGTATTTTGAAGTAGTTCCTATTGAAGATATGCCAATTAATATTCATGCGGATACTGATGTAATTAATAAAGTTATACGAATACGCGAAGATGTGTATGAAGGCGCCTGTAAAGGTAATGGCAGGGATCGTATGACTATTACACATGAGTTTGCTCACTTTATCATGATTTGTTTTTGTGGGTTTAAGCTTAGTAGATCATTTTGCTCTGCTAAAATAATAACTTATTGTGATCCCGAATGGCAGGCTAAATGTCTAGCAGGAGAGCTAATGATGGATTCGAGGGCAATAATTAACATGACCCCTAGAGCCGTTGCAGATAAGTTTGGAGTTTCAATAGATGCAGCAAAATTGCAATTAAAAAAAATATAAAAAAAGACGCGTCATTTGTTAAATGCTCCGCGTCTCAATCTCAGAACAAGATGTTCATTGATTAGTGGTGTTTTCATTATAACGTCTTATTTCTGTGGTTGACAATCTCATTTTAGGAGATCACCTATGAAAGAAATAAGTAATATTTCTTCAAAATCGGGAATATATCCTGCTTACACGGATGTATTCAAAGCTTCAGAATTGAAGGATGCTAGTTTTTCTCATCCATATAATTTCCCTATATTTAATAAAGCAAATGTTATTCCGAAAAAACTTATTCCATTTGATAAAATATATAGTGCTAGAATGGATGATTATGATTCCTTTGTCCATTTTTTCTTGCCTGATGTTTGCTTTGAAAGATTTTGGAGAAATCCTGCAAAATACTTCGAACAGCTGAAAAAATTCTCAGGTTGTATTATGCCAGATTTTAGTGTCTGCTACGATTTTCCATATCCACTTCAACTTTACAACTGTTATAGAAATAGAGTCTTAGGTTACATAATAGATTCAAATCAAATTCCTGTTATTATGAATGTTTCATATGGTGATCCACGTTCATATGATTTTTGCTGTGATGGAATTATTCCAGGTGGAGTTATTGCTATAGGAAGTTTAGGAACAATGAAAAACCTTGAAAACAGATATACTTTCATTCAGGGGTTTGAGCATACACTCAAGATATTAAAGCCAAGCAATCTAATTTTATATGGAAGCGATTCTACTGAGATAAGAGATATTTGTAAAGAATATGGAGTAAAACTTCACGTATTTACGCCGAAATGGAATTCTTCATTTATAACCACGGAGGTGTATTGTGGGTAAAAGTAGTTATGGTTTTCCTCGATTAAAAAATGTTAGTTATAATGGAGTTCCTTCTCACTACATTTCAAGCAATTTAAAGTCAATTAAGAAAAACTATGGAATGACCGAATCAGGATACATAGGTCGTAAATATAAGCGAAATGGATCATCAGATAGAAGAGTGTTTATTTCAAAAGATCCTATAAATTCTGCAAAAAAGCTTTTCCAAACATTGGGACGAGGCGGAGTTCAAAAAACAATAAAAAACAAAGATAACAATGTGAAGGGTTGGATTCGAATTATGAAAGGTGGAGATATAGTCACATATAGACCAAGAGAGTCATCAGATGGTAGTACTGTTATTGATATTAACATTATTAGTAAACACAGTGATATTAAAAGTCAGAAGATTCATTTTTATAAAAAGGTGGAAAAATAATGGAAAAAAGTTTTAAAGATTTTGAATTTTTAAAGAAATATGGAGGAAAGAAGCTCCTTTCAATAAAGTCTATTCCCCAATGGCCAGAAAATGAAAATCATGTTGGGGATGAAGTTTCTCTAAATTTTATTGATGGAACACAATTAGTTATTACTTCATCTTTTGCAAGTGTTGATACTTTTTTTAATATTGACGAAGATGTTGTTTTCAATATTAGAGAAGATTATGGATATGAGCCCTCTAGTAACATATCTGACACAAAAATAGCTACAATATTGGTTGATGAGAAGCCTGAATCAATCTCAATGTATTGTGATGAAATTTCATATGTGAATAAAAAAATCTCAGACAAAATACTTTTGTTTCCAATTGGAATGTTTATAAAAACAGAGAGAAGAACAATAGGTGTTTGCCGGAATGTACTTAATGCATTTTGGCTTGAAGCAAATTATTTTGATGCTGACCAAAGTCTTATGTATTCTTTAGATGAACGATGGGGTACATATGATGATGTAGATTCATTTATAGTTGAAAGAAAATCAATGGAGTATATTACAGGTAAAGTAAAAACTCTTGAAAAAAAACAATTTTGCTAGGGTAAAGCAGTTTTAAGAAGCAGTTAATAGTATGGAGATTTAAATATTATTTCAATTTATTGGAAATTTCGGTAATTATTTTTGTTTTTAGATGCAGATAATATAATCAGCACAATCAATCTTTGAAATGTTTATATCATCTCATAATCTCTTGAGAGGGGGCACATATTTGTCGTCTTTTTTCTAAAATGGTGTAGTTTTTGTAGAGTTATAGAAGTAAAACTTGATTCTTATTCTTCTTGGATATGAAAATATAGCCATGAAGCTTATTTATGTTGTTGAAGATCATGAAGTAATAAGAAGCGGTGTTGTTCAGTATTTATCTCTCTCTGGCTATGAGACAGAAGGCTTTAAGTCTCTTTCTGATGCAAGAGAAGGTTTTAATAAGAGAGTTCCTGATTTGCTTATTCAGGATGTAATGCTTCCAGATGGAGATGGTTTTGCTTTCGTCAAAGAGATGAAGCAAAAAGATGAACATCTTCCTGTTATCTTTTTAACTGCACGTATAGATGAAAGTGATAAAATTCTCGGCTTCGAATTGGGAGCTGATGATTATATTACAAAACCATTTAGCCCTAAAGAGCTTGTCTTAAGAATCCAAGCACTCTTTAGACGCCTTGATGAGGGAACAACCTCTGTAAAAAATAAATATCTCTATACAGACGGCGAGAATACGCTTTCTATCGATGAAGATATACATGAAATAAGAGTAAATGATGTAATAATAAACCTAACAGCAGCTGAATGGAGAATAGTACTCTATTTAGTAACGAATGCCCCTAATTTGATTACAAGGGCCCAAATTCTTGAGGAATGCTTTGATTATTCTTTTGAGAGTTACGAGCGTGTTGTAGATACTCATATAAAGAATATTAGAACAAAATTACGCCCAGGCAATTGGATTGATACGGTCCGTGGTTATGGCTATAGGTTTTCAGGAAAGAAGAGTTAATGCATAGACAGTTTTTTAGACTTCTGTTTGCAATTGTCTTTATCTTAATTGCAATATCATTACTACAAATAGCATGCATTACAGTTTTTTCGCAAAGATTGATTTATACATGGTCAAGCACAGTCTTTGATGAATTTGCTGAGTCTGTATCATCTTCGCTTTCAAAGGTAAATGTATCGAATGCGTCAAGCATATATGACTATGTTTTTTCCAATGTTTCGGAGCGAATAAGTGGCTTTGTTCTAAGAAGTGCAAATGGCGGGCAGATGATAACTTTTGGCCAATCAGGAAATGGTCAAATAATTCCACAACTTGCTTCATTTGTTAACAACTCTTTTACATACATTGGCGACAATAGTTCTTCAACTAGCGTTTCTCGCACAACTGTATATGAACTTCCAAGTGCAAAATACAGGCTAGATATTACAATGACTCAGCCTCTCGGAACTGAGATAAAAAAGGTTGATTTTTATAAGACAAATTCAGATTCAAAGGTCTATGTTGCATATCCATCTTCTGTAAAGAAGGGCGATATAGCAGGAACAATATCTGTATATATAAACAATGAGCTTGCAGCATATTTGGATGTTCTTGTTTATTCTGTTGACTACTATACGCCAACCAAGTTCATTCTTCATGAAGTATATAGAGTCCTTGCCATCTCTATTCCTTTAATCTTAATAGTCGGCTCTATCCTTGCTTACTTTGTATCCAAAAAGACAGAAAAGAATGTTAAGAATATAGAGAAAGCACTTTCGCTTTTAAGTGAGGGCCATTTTGATATTACTGTTCCAGATACAAATGTAATGGAGTATAACCAGATAGGAAAATCCATCGAAGCATTGGGTCAAGACTTAAGAAGACACTCTGCATCTCGTAAGGAGTGGATTCGTAACATCTCCCACGATTTAAATACTCCTGTTACTAGCATGAATATGATTTTGGAAGGTGTATTAGATGGATTGTTTCCTCTAACAAATGAGACTATTGAGACACTAAAGAAAGAGAATGATACTCTCAAAGAGAGAATTGCAAGTGTTTCGTATTATTCATATTTATTATCTCCAGATGCAAAGTGCGAGAAGAGAGAACTAGTCTTAAAAGACGAAGTTGAGACAGCTCTGTGCAATAACAAAGATAAGGTTAATCTGTCATTTGCTGATGATACAATTATCTATGCAGATGATGCGCTTCTCTTACGTGCACTTGAAGAAGTTGTCAACAACGCTATTGAATATCGTAATGATGATAAAGCTCCAATAATTACAGCGGGCGAAGAAGACAATAATATCGTCATAAGAGTAACTAATGACGGCTCTCTTCCTTCTCCTCTTCCACAGTTCTTCGAACCATGGAGTAGGGGAGATCAATCTCGCACATCTGGTGGTTCCGGCTTAGGACTTAGTATCGTATACCAAATTATGGAACTTCATAACGGTTCTGTAGATATTGCGCAAGATGGAGAAAAGGTTGTCGTAACTCTAGTATTCCCAACTGTAGATTACGTTTCTGTCGTCTAAGCCAATTATTTCAATTTTGTTATCATCCCAAATAGCAACAGAAGGGAGGCTTCCTCCCTTTGGAATTGTTGTTGAACCAGGATTAAGGTAGAGTACTCCTTCCTTTTCTTCCAATACTGGAATATGTGTATGACCACTCATTATAATCTCAGCGCCTTCTGTGTTATATGAGTGGTGTCCGTGATGTAGAAATACCTTCTTTCCATTCGCTGTTAAAGTTCTAGTCATATCTGAAATATTAAAAGGAAGGACCATTTGGTCTACTTCAGCATCACAGTTTCCTCTTACAGCTACAATATTTTCTTTCATCTCACTTAAGAGAGGAATAACTCCTTTAGGTTTATAAAAAGGAGGAAGATCATTACGTGGACCATGATAAAGTAAGTCTCCAAGTAGAATCACTTGGTCTATATTTTCATTCTTCCATATATCATAAACTTGTTTTACTCTATATTCAGAACCATGAATATCTGATGCTATAAGTATTCTCATTTTTACCTCATCTTTATAATTTCTTATAATATAAAATGTTATTAAAGGTTTGTAATCTTTTATGCTTTTTATAGCATATATTTTTTTTCATGCTATGGAAAAGTCAATAAAAAAAGCTATTCACACAATTGGAATAGCTTTTTAAATGGGCGGTATAAGGATTGAACTTATGACTTCCACCACGTCAAGGTGGCACTCTCCCGCTGAGTTAACCGCCCAAGTCTTGAAAAGATTAAACTAAATAAAGAGTTGTGTCTAGTATCTTTATTTAAGAAATATTTTTATTAGCTTTCTTTTCTTATCGCTATATGGTCTATAGCGCATAGGTAAGTCAATAAATGTCTTCTTATCTAGAATAGAAGTGTAGTGTGAGAATGTGTCGAAACCCCTCTTTCCATGATATGATCCGATGCCACTTTCTCTAACTCCGCCAAAGCCCATTGAACTTGTTGCTAGATGTACAAGAGTATCGTTAATACATCCACCGCCAAAGAGAGTGTTTTTCATAATGTAATCAGCTTCTTTTCTCTTATTTGTGAAAACATATAGTGCAAGAGGATGTTCATTTTTTCTAACGTATTTAATAGCGTCATCAAGAGTTTTGTAGGAAATAATGGGAAAAATAGGGCCAAAGATCTCTTCTTTCATGACGCTATCGTTTTCGTTTACGTTAGCCATTACAGTTGGCTCTATCTTTAGTGTTTTTTCGTCACTTCGTCCTCCATAGACTATTTTGTCGCTATTAATTAAACCAAGTATTCTCTTAAAATGCTTTTCATTAATTATTTTTCCATACTCGCTATTTTTTAGAGCATCTGATCCAACTTGATTTTTAATCTCATTTATTAGTGTATTTTGAAGCTTTTCTTTGATTTTTTCATCAACAAGAATATAGTCTGGAGCAACACATGTTTGGCCTGCATTGATGAGCTTACCAAATACAATTCTCTTACAAGCAAGCTCTATAGATGCATTATCTGTAACAAAGACTGGGCTCTTTCCTCCTAGCTCCAAAGTAACAGGAGTAAGGTGTTCGCTTGCCTTTGCCATGACAATTTTTCCGACCTCTTTACTTCCGGTGAAAAAGATATAGTCAAAGTTAATATCGAGGAGAGTGCTATTTTCTTCTCTTCCCCCTTCAATGAGAGCAACTTCCTCTTCTTTGAAAGTTTCTTCTATCATTTCTTTTAAGACAGTTGTTGTTTCTTTGGAATACTGAGATGGTTTCAAGATAACAGTGTTTCCTCCTGCAAGAGCATCACAAAGGGGCTCTAGTGTTAAAAGCACAGGATAGTTCCAAGGGCTCATTATCAAAACGTTTCCATATGGAAGAGGGCGAATAAAAGACGAAGAAGCGAATTGCGAAAGTGGAGTATGGACTCTTTTTTCTTTCATCCACTTTTTAAGATGCTTTTTTACATATGAAATCTCGCTAAGAGTAAGACCGATTTCGCACATCTCTGACTCTTGCTCTGCTTTGCATAGATCTATCTTTAAAGCTCTTTTAAGTTTATCTGAGTACCTTTCAATTGAAGAATATAGACGGTTTAGCTTCTCAATTCTACTTTCGTATGAATATGTCTTACCACTTTCATAAAAGGATTTCTGCACACTCTTAATTCTTTCTATTTCTTTTCTATCCATTCTTTAATGATAGAACAAAAAATAGAGTAGTGTTAGTCCTCTTTTTTTAGTCCTTTTTCCATCCATTTCCCACTTCGGTAGCGGAGAATGAAGAAAATTGCTCTAACTATCCAGTCAATATACATACCCCACATTACGCCTCTAAGTCCAAAGCCAAATGTAAGGCCAAGAATACGTGCAGATACAACACGGAATATCCACATGGACGATATTGCTACAATCATGGTAAATGTCACATCTCCTGCACTCTTAAGTATTTGTGGAAATGTGAATGACATAGGCCAAATAAGTATGGTAGCTACCAAGTTTTCATATGTTACAAGCAAGGCAAGGTTTTTTGTCTCTTCACTATAACTATAAATGTTGATAATAAAAGGAAGAAGTGCCATTACGACAACAGATGTTACAAATATTGATACATAGGCCTTTTTTAGAAAGTACCTAGTGTACCATTTAGCTTGATCATATTCTCCAGCTCCACAACATTGGCCTCCAACTACCATTAACGCTAGTCCCGTTGCACTTCCAGTTACATTTGCAAATGTTCCCATATTATCGAGAAAGGCAAATGAGGCAATTGAAGCTGTTCCACAGGCTGCTATTGTCGATATTGTAACAATCTTTCCTAGTTGGAATATCGAACTTTCTAAGCCAGATGGTAGTGCAATAGAAAAGATTGTTGATGCCATCTTGAAATCGAATTCAAATTTTAGAAGAGAATCAATATATACCTTGAGCTTTCTATCATGGACAAGAACTAAGAAAATAATTGCCATTATTATTCTTGAAATAAGTGTTGATAGTCCAACTCCAAATGCTCCCATCTTAAAGACGACAAGAAATACTGCGTTTCCAATAATATTAACAACATTTGCAATTGTTGAAACTATCATAGTGCTCTTCGTCTTTCCTTGTGCACGGAAGATAGCCGTTAAAGAAGAAGAGAGGGCCATAAAGGGAAGTGAGAGAATAATTGGAATGGAATATTCTATTGCTGCTTTAAACACATCTTCTTCTACACTGCCATATATTAGTCTCATCACGCTTTCTTTAAATGAGAAGAAAACAAGAGCTACCAAAAGTGAAACAGCAAGAGCTAAGTATATAAGTTCCTTAGAGGCAAAGCGCGCTCTCTTTTCGTTTCCCATACCAATTAACTGACCAACTATTACACTTCCTCCTGTGCCAAATGCAGAGAACAGAGAGACTAAAAAGACTTGTATTGTATTAAAACAGCTTACACCACTTACAGCGGCTTCACCTGCTTGCGAAACCATCATTGTATCTGCAATGCCAACTGTAACAGAGAGAAGTGTCTCCATTAAAAGAGGATAATAAATTCGTTTTAAGTCTTCTTTATTAAAGAGTGCATTATTTGGAAGTGTCATAGACATGAAAATAGTAGTTTGTCCAGTTATCTTCAATCACATTTCGTTTTTTTCCATTTCTTTTTCTTTTTTGTTTTAATTATTTGGCTTTATTGGATTATATTAAAAGAAAGGAATAATTCCTGTAATTCGTATTTGCTGGGTATTTGTGAAGGCAGAAAAACCAGTATGGTTCATTTAACTTTCTATTCTAACGACCATGCCTTCTCTCAAATAAGAGATATATCTTTTTCCTCGGAGAGAACTATGGAGAAATGCAGCAAAAAATGGCAAAAAAAGCCAGCGGATGGTATGGAGAAATGTACTCTTTTATCTTTGGTTAACAATGGACTTATACTCGATAAGGACGAGAATTATGTTATCGACATAATTAGAAAGTATGGGTGTGCTTATTTAAATCAATACTTTTTGCGTTATGCAATAATGAATGAGAAGAATGAACTTATATTTGTTCCTGGGACTGTCTATTCAAGAATTGAAAATGATATCCTTTTCGATATCGAACTAAAGAGCATAGTTATAAAAGAGTTTTCTCTTTTTAAAGTCTTATTGCAACAGTCAATTCAACAAATACAAAAGAAGAGTAGGAATGAAGCTTTTCTTTCCTTCTTTCCTGATTTAGGGTTAGAAGATATTCTTTTTGATTATAGCTATTCATTTTCAGCTGAAGATAAACATGCTCTTTCTTCTTATTGGAGAATGGATGAGGAATCATTCTTTTCATCTTTGAACTTAATTGCATATTCTTATGAAAGAGCTCGTGAAGGCCGTAAACTTATTGACCATGTCTTTAAAGATAAGCTTAGTAATGACAAATATATTTCTAACAATATGATTGGCCCAATAATTGAAGAAAACGCAAGGCTACTGAGATTAAAAGGGGAAAGAAGTGTAGCTATGAATCACATTTCATCTCTGATGAAAAATTACTCAATAAAAGAAGAAAGATTAGGACTCGAAAAAAATGTTAATCTTTATAATTGACAGTTTTGAGCCAACTATCTACTCTCACTACGCATAGATAAATGCAAATATGGAGATAAAATATGGAAGTTTGGGCTCATAGAGGTTTTTCTGGCCTATATCCAGAAAATACAATGCTTGCCTTTGAAAAGGCAGTTGAAAGTGGTTGTGACGGTATTGAGATGGATGTCCATCTATCCAAAGATGGAGAGCCAGTAGTAATACATGATGAATCTTTACTTAGAACTTGTGGTATAGATAAAGCTGTTAGTGACTTAACGCTAGATGAGCTAATGCAAACTCGTGCTAGCAAAACTCAAGGTGATAGGTTTGATGCAACAATTCCTTCCTTTGAAGAGTTTTGCTCTTTTGTTAAGAAAAGTGAAACTAGAGCAAATATCGAAATAAAGACAGGTATTGTTTATTATCCTCATATAGAAGAGAAGGTTGTTGCTCTTGTTAAGAAGTATGGAATTGAGGATCAAATTATCTTTTCTTCTTTCAATTGGATAAGCTTAGTAATAGTTAAACGGTTTCTACCTTCTGTTGATTGTGGATTGCTATTTGAAAAGATGTTAGACATTAAACATCTTTCATATTTAGCATCTGAGGCTGGTTTAAATCTTCTTCATCCAGACTTTAACCTTATTGATGATGAGATGATAAAAGAATCCTCTTCTCTTGGTCTTAAGATTAATGCTTGGACCGTAAACAAAGAAGAGGATATAAAGAGTATGATTGAAAAGTCTATCAATGGAGTAATAACCAATTATCCAGATAGAGCTTTAAAACTTTTAAATAGATTTTAAACTGCCGCCATCAATAAAGCTAAATGGCATGAGGATTTTGTTTTCAGAGGGTTCTTTTCCTTTAAGAATATTGAAAAGAACCTCAGCTGCTTTTTCTCCCTTATTGTATCCATTTTGATCTATAGTTGCGAGAGAGAATGAAAGTGGATATTCCTTAACAGAACCATCAAAACCAACGACTGAGATATCATCTGGAACTCTTATTTTTCTCTCTTTCAACTCTTCAATAACACCAAGAGCTTGAATATCTGACATAGTTACAATACAGGAAGGTTTTGCCTTTGAAAGTATTTCTCTTGTAGCTTTTTTTCCTCCTTGAAATGTAGCTGTCTCTGCTACTTGCGATATTTTAACTTGTGCACTACAACTTTCAATGGCCTTTTTATATCCCATACTTCTGTATTGTGCGACACCTGGTGATATTGCATCTTTTGTTTCAATATATGCAGCTTCAGGAAGTGAAATAATTGCAATATCTCTGTGACCTCTTTCTAGAACTTTAGACATTTGAGTAAAAGCAGCTTCAATGTTATCTATTGATATGCTATAGGTATCATCTTCTTCAATTGCATCTAGGCATACAGGAGGAAGTTTCCTCTTTTTTAATGCTTCTCTTATGTCACTCTTAAACTCTAATCCCATACCAATAATGCCATCTACTGTGGCATTTTTAATAGCCTCAGCTATTGAAGAGTGGAGTGGAGGAATAAGAGTTAGAGTATATCCATTTTTTTCGCAAACTGTTCCAATTCCTCTTAAAACTTCAACTGCATGTGGATTTAGAATTGTTATGTCTAATGATTGAGGAGCCAAAAAACCTAGAGAAAAGTGTTGCCCTAGCGAAAAGTTTCTAGCTATAGGGTCTGGTATATAATCAAGGTTTTTGGCTGTTTCTAATATTTTCTCAACTGCAGTAGCGCTAATTCTTTCTGGACAGTTAAAGGCAAATGAAACACTTGTCTTTGAGTATCCAGATTTTTTAGCGATATCTGCTATTGTAATACGCTTATCTTTCACTGTTTTTTCCTTCTAAACTAGTTTACTACTACTTTTTATTACAGGTCAAACTCTTTGTTCCCTTCTTTTTAGCAGAAAAGAATGAGTGAAAGTTACATAGACTTCCAAGGTTAAAGAATGCTTTTTGTTACAGTATCTAGCAATTTCAAAATAGATATGGATGATAATGTGGAATTAGCATTTATCATATGAAATTGATGTTAGCGATATAAGTAAAAAGCTTCTTAAGCAGATCTTAGATGACATGGAGGAGATGGAAAGAACTTTCAAAGAAACAGGTTGGGACCTAGCACCTTCTTTTGATGTTTTTGATGCTCATGTTAAAGAAACTATGATTAGTGACATAATTACAGAGGAGGAGGGAGACAGACTACTTCGAAGATATGGATATAGATAAGTTTATTTTATAAATTCTTTGAGGTTCACTGTTCTCAGTTTAATAAAATTTGCACGAAAACGAGATTTTTTATAGTTAAATACTGCACTAAATCGCGATTTTTATTTGCTCGATTTAACACGAAATCGCGTTTTATGGTATGTTTATTATATAATTTTTAATAAATAATCATATGAATATATTTTTACAACTAAAAGATGAAATTTAATGCTCTTTATAACAATAAATACTATTTTTTCTTTCTTTTAGAAAAGGTGAATAAACACAAATAACTTTACTAATGCCATGCATTCTGATGATGTTTGTTATAGTAGATGAATCCGAATGAGGATTATAGCTTTAGTCAAGATAAAATTAATCTTTTTTACATTTATTCTCCCTTTTACTATTAATACATTCAATATGCCTTTTCCTAACAAAATATGTGCTGTTTGTTGGTTGCTTCTTTACTCTTTTTTTATTTATATTTTAATTAGTTACAATTACTTATTTGGAGGAGATTAATGGATTTTTTTAAGCAAATGAAAGAAGTTGCTATGTCTGTACTTCCAATTGTCCTTATTGCGACAATTCTTGGTTGGATATTTGGTGTTTTTACTCCTTCTTTGTACTTGCAATTTCTTTTTTCTGCCTTTCTTGTCGTAATAGGGCTAACGCTCTTCCTGCTTGGTGTAAATGTTGGTTTCTTGCCAGTAGGTAACCATTTAGGCTCTATGATAACGCAGAAAAGAAGTGTTTTACTTTTAATAGCATCAGGTTTAGGTCTTGGTATATTAATCACACTTGCAGAACCAGATGTAAAAGTATTATCAGACCAAGTTGCCTCAATGAATAGTGGAGTGAGCTCTTCTTTTCTTGTCTTTGTTATTGCGCTTGGTGTTGGAATTTTCATGGCAATCAGTTACGTAAGAGCTCTAACTAGGTTTTCACTTAAGATTACGATGTTCATTGGCGTTGCTCTTATGTTCTTTGTAGCCTCATTTGTTCCAGAATTCTTTGTTTCTGTAGGCTTTGACGCAGGTGGTGCAACAACAGGTCCAATGGCAGTTCCTTTTATTATGGCACTTGGAATGGGCGTCGCTTCTAGCCACGGGCACAATGAAGAAGATTCTTTTGGCTTCACTGGAATAGCATCAATAGGGCCTGTCCTTGCTGTCCTTGTTTTTGGTGCTTTTATGAATGGTGGTAGTGCTATTAGTGTAAGCGAAAGTGAAACTCACTCTATGCTTGCTCTCTTTGGCGAAGTAGCATTATCTGTAACAAAATCAATGTTGCCGCTTGTTGTTATATGTGTCTTAGTTCAAATCTTATTTATGAAACTACCACGTATTCGTGCAACGAGAATGTATATGGGTATTCTCTATTCATTTGTGGGAATAATACTCTTCTTATTTGCGGTTGAATCTTCATTTATGTCAGTTGCTCGCTCGCTAGGTAAGGCAATTGCACTCTCTTCTCCAAATGCTCTTATTCCAATTGGTTTAGTGCTTGGAGCATGTGTAGTTCTCGCAGAACCAGCTATATGGGTATTAACAGAACAGGTTGAAGATGTTAGTGAAGGTAAAATTAAGAGATTTGTTCTCTTAGCATTTATAGCTATCGGCGTTGCTTGTGCTGTAATGCTATCAATGATTAGAATTATAAATGGAACATCAATATGGTACTTCTTATTGCCTGGATATGGTTTAATACTAGTACTTTTACCATTTGTTCCGACTCTATTTGTAGGTATTGGATTTGATTCTGGTGGGGTTGCAACCGGACCTATGTCCTCTACATTTTTACTTCCTTTTGTCTCTGGAGCTGCTAGCGTTCTTGCGTCTGATCCATCTTCAATGGCATTTGGAATGATTGGTTTAATTGCTATGATGCCAATCTTAGCAATTGAGATTCTTGGCTTATTCTTCTCTATTAGCATGAAGAAGGCCCAGAAGAGTAAGGAGGTTAAGAATGATTAAGGGAAAGATGTTTTGTGCCATCGTAAATAAGGGAGATGGAGCAAAGGCAATGGAAGCTTTAAGAGCTAGTGGTGCTACTGGTGGAACAATTATCAATGCACATGGCACAGCTCCAACATCTATACTCTCAATGCTAGGTCTTGGGGACACAAGAAAAGAGGTTCTTCTATCTATGCTTAATGAGAGGATAGAGAAGGACTGTATTGGGAGCGTAAGAAATCTCAAATTCAAAATGAAAGGTGTATGTGCATTATTAGGCGAGAATGGAGGAGTGGAAATGGCAAACAATGAATGGAAAATGATACAGGTTATATGTGAAAATGGATATGCTGATGATATTATGGCTGCCGCAAGAAAAGAAGGTGCAAAGGGAGGCACAATCCTTAAGGGACATGGTACTGCAAAAGAGGATGATATTAAGTTCTTTGGCTATCCAATAACTTCCGATAAAGAGATTTTATTAATTATAGAACAAAAAGATAAGGCTGATAGAATTATCGCTGCAATTGAGAATTTACCATTTTTATCCCAAAAGGGTAAGGCTGTAATATTCTCTCTACCAGTATCAGACTTTAGTTCTATCGGCTAAAAATGAAGTATTGGTGGAGAATCCAATTTCTCTGTTGACGATTTTATTCATTTTATTTATCTATTCTTTCAGTTTTGATTTAATCGACTTAATTTGCTAGAGGTATCAAGAATTGTTTAAAACACTCTTCTCTCGTGTAAGAGAGTATAAGGCTAAGGCCTTAGTTACCCCATTGTTTATGATTTTAGAGGTTTTAATGGAGGTCCTAATTCCTACCATTATGGCTAGAATAATAGATGATGGAGTTGCAACTATGAATATGGAGAAGATTCTTCTTCTCTCGGGTCTTCTAATATTAGCGGCTGTTTTGTCGCTTGTATTTGGCATTTTAGGTGCAAGATTTGGTTCTGTTGCGTCTTCTGGTTTTTCAACAAACCTTCGTCACGATCTATATGGAAAGATACAAGAGCTTTCTTTTGCAGATATAGATAAATTCTCTCCATCTTCGCTTATAACGAGATTGACAACAGATGTACAGAGAATTCAAATGCTCTTTTCCATGTGTATAAGAATGTTCGTGCGCTCTCCTATGATGCTTATTTTTGCTTCTATCATGGCCTACCGAACAGGTGGTGTTCTTTCTGCAATTTTTGCTCTAATTATTCCTGTAATTGCTTTTGGTGTAATTTTTCTTACAAAGATTACGCATAAGTACTTCAATGCAGCATTCAAAGGCTATGATAGATTCAACCAAGTAGTAGGTGAAAACCTCTCTGGCATTAGGACAGTTAAAGCTTTTGTAAGAGAAAATAGAGAAAAAGAAAAATTTGATGAGTCTGCTGAAAACATAAAGTACAACTTTGAAAAGGCAGAGAAGATGATGAGCCTAATAAACCCAATTGTTATGTTTGTCTCTTACGGTTGTATGATTGCTATCTCATATTTTGGAGCTAAACTTGTCAACATTGGTAGAATGGATACCGGTGCCTTAATGAGTATTTATACTTACTCTACACAAATTCTTTCTTCATTAATGATGACTGGCATGATGATTGTTATGTACACAATGTGCAGGCCAAGCATGGAAAGAGTGGTAGAGGTACTTTCATATACTCCTACAATGGATAATAACGAGAATGGCATAAAGGATGTTGATAATGGCTCTGTCAACTTCGAAAATGTAACATTTGGTTACACTCCAACATCTACTGTCTTAAAGAATATTAATCTTGAAATTAAGAGTGGTGAGATGGTTGGAATAATCGGTACAACAGGTAGTGGAAAGACAACGCTTGTTTCTCTTATTGCTCGTTTATATGATCCAACATCTGGAAGTGTAAAGGTCGGAGGAAGAGATGCTAGAGAGTATAATCTCAAAGCTCTCAGAGACAGCGTCTCTGTTGTTCTTCAGAAGAATACTCTCTTCTCTGGAACTCTAAGTGAAAATCTTAGATGGGGTAATCCAAATGCCACAAAAGAAGATATGGAGAGAGCTCTTAAAATAGCATCTGCATATGATTTTGTCATGCAAAAAGAGAATGGCCTAGATTGCACTGTTGAGCAAGGTGGAACTAACTTCTCTGGGGGACAGAGACAGAGACTTTGTATTGCTCGTGCTCTGTTGAAAGAGCCTAAGATTTTGATTATGGATGACTCTACATCTGCTGTAGATACAGCAACAGATAGAGAGATAAGAAATCAACTTAGAACAAATGTTAATGAAATGACAAGAATAATTATTAGCCAGAGAGTTTCTTCAATAGAGGATGCTGACAAGATAATTATTATGAATAATGGTGAGATTGAAGATATGGGCACACATTCTGAACTTCTTGAAAGAAATGCAGCCTATAAAGATTTATATGAGACTCAAACAAGGAGGGTAGAATAATGGGTAAAATGAAATATGGTGAAAAAGCTAAGAACCCTAAAGGCGCTTTCCTTAAATTAATGAAAACTGTGTTCAAGGGTAGAATACCATACTTGGTTCTAATTCTTGTATGTATAGTTCTCTCTGCATTAGCAACTACATACTCAGCTTCATTTATTGGTGAGTTTATCGACAACATAATAATTCCATTGAAGGGAGTAGAAAATCCTGACTTTACACCAGCTCTTAAGGCTTTATTGAAGTTTGCTATTGTTATAGTAGTATCAATTGTGGCTTCTTTTATTTCCTCTTGGTTTATGGTTGGTATATCACAAAGATCAATCTATAAGCTTAGAGTAGATATGTTTAATAAGCTTGAGTCCCTTCCTC
>JBNMJW010000003.1:0-40880 GCA_050874025.1 Candidatus Ornithospirochaeta sp. | reverse complement strand
TCTTATATAAAGAAAATATACAAACCTCGAACAAAAAAGAACAACAAGAATGCTTCTAAACAAACTATTTTCTTAATAGAGAGAGACAAAAATGGTCAGCTCCTAGTTTCTTAAAACCACCTTAAATGATTTTGAGCCAATATTTTTTCCTTGTTTCAAATTAAATTTTAAATCAGCTATTTTTCATCACAAATATAATGCAATTTTGTTGTTTTTCTTTCTTCTTTTTCCTTTCTTCCTCCCCTTTCTATGTTACAATTTTTCTTATAGGGTAAAAAATGAAAGGCGAAAGAGTTGCACAGCTAGAACTATTATTACGCTCTCATCCTGAGGGCCTAAGAAGAGCAGAGATTGCAAGAAGATTGGGGGTACATCGATCTACGATATCTAGATATGTAGAGGATTTATCTAAGCATATTGACATCTATGAAGATAACAATTTAATAAAGATCAAAGAGAATACTCAATCCTCTCCTTTAGAACTATCTATATATGAAACTCTCGCATTCAATATGTCAGCAGAGGCTCTTGCTAATTCTTCTGCAATACAAAACCCTCACCTTGCTTCAGGATTAAGAAAAATTGCAATGAACATGAAGACCTATGCACCAAAGGTCTCTGACAACATATTAACGATGGCTGATGATATTGAAACTAAGATTGCATCATCTATGGTTGAATCTTCTTCGTATAACAAGGTTCTTGAAGTCTTAATTGATTGTTGGGTTTCTGGACGAATAGCTAAGATTTCAACAACAACTCCCGGACAAGAAGAGATAGAAATGGCACCTTATTTCATAGGCTTCACAGAAGATGTTAGTGGACGTAAACCAATGACTGTAACAGGAAGACTTAGGCACACTAAAGATATTGTTACACTAAACATTACATCCATCATTGCTGTCCAAATGCTTAATGAAACTTACACTATTCCAGATAACCTCAAACCATTTACAAAACAGCGAGGAGAAGATGCATACGATGCAATTGATATGATTCCTCTTGTTTTAAAGGTAAAGGAAAAGAGTGCTCTTAATTCATTTTCTTCTTTGTACCACGAAAAACCAGAGATAAAGGAAACTGGAAATGGTGAGTATATATGTTCCATGAGAATAGAGAACTCTATTGAACTCTTTTTGCGTCTAGTACAATGTGGAACAAGCATCGAGATAATATCACCAGAGAAGACAAAAAAGAAATACATAGACCTTTTGAAGAGCATTCTTGAAATCTATAAATAGAGAATCTATGGTGGGCAAATCAGCCCACTTTTTCATATGGATCCTTACTTACAAAGAAAATAGACCTAAAAACCAAAGTCCAAATAAAACAAATAATAGAAGAAATGTGACAATACCAAAGACAACTAGCCTTTTAATTAATGCTTCTTCTTTCTTTTCTTTATCATCCATGAAGGTATTCTACAAAATAACGGGTACTCTAATGAATACCCGCTAGCTTGTTTACAATTATTTTTAATAGTTTTGGAATTTATTATGGATTAATATCCCTGCTGGCACATAGCATCAGCGACCTTCTTGAAGCCGGCAATGTTAGCACCCTTTACGTAATCGATATAACCATCTGCACACTTACCTTCTCTTACGCAAGCAGCGTGGATGTTCTTCATGATGCCATGGAGCTTTTCATCAACTTCTTCGCTAGACCAGTTGTAATGCATAGCGTTCTGGCTCATCTCTAAACCTGATACAGCAACACCACCAGCATTAGCAGCCTTTCCTGGAGCAAATGGGATTCTTGCCTTCTGGAATTCCTGGATAGCTTCTGGGCAGCAACCCATGTTACTTGTTTCAACAACATACTTTACGCCGTTAGCGATAAGTGCTTTAGCATCATCTCCATTAAGCTCGTTCTGAAGAGCACATGGGAATGCCATGTCAACCTTAACTTCCCAAGGTTTCTTGCCCTTAACAAACTTAGCGCCAAACTTCTCTGCGTATGGAGCAACAACGTCGTTGTTAGATGCTCTGAGTTCTAGCATATAAGCAATCTTTTCAGGAGTATTAATTCCTTCTTCATCAAGAATATATCCATCTGGTCCACTGATTGTAACGACCTTAGCACCAAGCTGAGTAGCCTTTGTAACAGCGCCCCAAGCAACGTTACCAAAACCAGAGATAGCAATTCTCTTTCCTTCGAAAGAATCACCATGTTCTTTAAGCATTTCATTTGCAAAATACATCGTTCCGAAACCTGTTGCTTCTGGTCTTACAAGAGAACCACCCCATCCCCAGCCTTTACCTGTGAGGACACCTGTGTTCTCTTCTCTAATTCTCTTATACTGACCATATAAGAAACCAATTTCTCTTCCGCCAACACCAAGGTCTCCAGCTGGAACGTCTGTGTCTGGTCCAATATACTTCTGAAGTTCCGTCATAAATGAACGGCAGAATCTCATGATTTCAGCATCACTCTTTCCCTTTGGAGAGAAGTCTGAACCACCCTTACCTCCACCCATTGGGAGTGTTGTAAGAGAATTCTTGAAAATCTGTTCAAATCCTAAGAACTTTAATGTGCCAAGAGTTACATTAGCATGGAATCTGAGTCCACCCTTGTAAGGACCAATAGCGTTGTTATACTGAACTCTGTATCCTCTGTTTACCTGGATTTCATGATTATCATCTTCCCATTCAACTTTGAATTCGATAACTCTATCTGGTTCAATGATTCTATCAAGAATCTTATTCTTTAAATATAATGGGTTTGAATTTACTGTATCAATAACAGATTCTATAACTTCACGAGCAGCCTGGATAAACTCAGGTTGAGCAGGATTCTTTCTTTCAAGTTCTGCCATAAATTTATTAAGATCGTACATAAAATGCTCCTTATCCTTCTTTTAAGCGTAAATCGACTTTTTGTATCCGTCAATTGTTAATTTTTTCGATATTTTTTCTTTACAAATTTTCCAATATTGGCGCTTTAGGCTCTTTTTTTTTAGGAATACAGCAGTATTTTACATAACTATACAATTTCTTTACAATTTAATATTTTCTTTATATACAAGAAATTAATAATACAAGCAATGGATTGTTATATCACCAATTTTCTCATATCATATTTGTAAAATGAGGGGTAAACAGTGTTTTTTGGTAAAAAAGAAGAAGCAAAAAGAAATGCTAGAGTAATAGATTTTCATTCTCACATTCTTCCTTGTCTTGATGATGGAAGTAAAAGTGTTGATATGAGTTTAGCTATGCTTGAAGAAAGCTATAAACAAAAAATACGAAAGATAGTTGCTACCCCTCACTTTTATCCAGAACGTATAGCACTCTCTTCTTTTTTAGAAAAAAGAATAGAATCTATCTCAACTCTTATACCTTATTATAATAGAGAAATTCACCCGACTCTCTATGTTGGAGCAGAAGTTGCCTTTTTCCCTTCTCTTGGAGAAAGCGAAGATATAAAAAAGCTAACCATCTATGGAACTAATACGCTTCTTGTTGAAATGCCATTTTCAAGATGGTCTAGCTACGACATCGAATCACTACTGAATGCTAAAAGAAATCTTGGCCTCAATATTGTAATTGCCCACATTGAAAGGTATGAAAAATACCAAAAGAAGGGAGTTGTTGAAAACCTAATCGGAGATGGTATATTCATTCAATCAAACGCCGAGTTTTTCATTGATGAAACAACAAAAAAAGAGGCGCTAAAGAAATTGAAAGATGGCTACATCCAAATACTTGGCTCAGACATGCATAACACTTCGGATAGACCTCAGCAGATAGCACAGGCAAAAGAAATTATTAAAACTAAACTTGGAGAAGAATATATTATTTCTCTCCTTTCGAATACAAAATCGCTTTTATCTGGTGCACTTACAATTGAAGAAATATATAATGAATCAAAGGAATTAAAATGATTGATCTTCTATATAAAATATCTACCTATGCTTTGGCATTCTTTCTCCTATTAATGATAGTTTTGATATCTGTCATTGGTAGTGAAGAAATTGTTCTTACTGTTCTCGGTTGGATTACAGTATTCTTTATCATTTCGTCTGTTGTTCTATTTATAATAAAAAAGAAAAAGAGCTAAAAATGTACTACGAGTTAGATGAGACTTGGATACCTTTTTCATCTCTGATGCTTAAGCACATCTACAATGTGCTTTTAATCTGTTCTGACTATGACAGATTTATGCTCGAAGAAGATGGAAGAGTTGAAGAAGAACTATACAAAGAATATATGGCTCTTGGATTAAGTAATCCTCCAAAGATTACTCATACTAACAACGAAAAAGAAGCACTTGAAATACTAAAGACCCAACAATTTGACTTAGTTATTTCTATGTTGGATCTTGGATCTGGGAGAGTTGAGGCATTAGCTTATAGCATAAAAAAAGATAACCCTAACCTCCCATTTATCGCACTCTCACCTTCTCCAGACCACAGAAAAGCAAAGGTGTTGAAGGGAGAAAATTGCCCATACATTGACTACTTATTTTATTGGTTAGGTAATCCAGCTCTCTTCTTAGCAATGATAAAGCTGATAGAAGATGAGATTAATATTGATCACGATACAAATGAGGCAGACGTAGAGGTTATCCTTTTCGTAGAAGATTCTGTACGTTTTATATCATCATACTTGCCAGAGATATATACACTTCTTATTAAGCAAAATAGAGCTTCTATTTTGGAGGCTCTTAACGATTGGGGTATGAAACTTAGAATGCGTGGACGCCCTAAAATTTTGCTTGCTCGTGATTACGATGAAGCTATCAAGATTTATTCAAAGTACAGAGATAATATCTTGGGTGTGATAAGCGACCTCTCTTTTCCTTCTCCATATGGAAAAGAAAATGGAGGTAAATACCTCGCTATTAATATAAAAAAAGATAATCCTGAGCTACCATTCCTTATTCAGTCCACAGATATAAAAGGAGAAGAATGTGCAAATGATCTTGGCGTGGACTTTATATGGAAGCTGTCTCCCGATAGATATATAGAACTTGAAGACTATTTCAGAGACAAATATAACTTTGGCCCTTTTAGATTCATTAATCCTGAAAACGGTGAAGTTATTACAACAGCCTCCACGATGAAGGAACTACAGGAAAAAATGATTAAAGTTCCTTTGTCTTGCTTCCAGTATCATGTAAAGAGAAATGATTTTTCTCGTTGGCTTAGAGCACAATCGCTCTATTCACTTGCGTCAATACTAAAACCAATTACAACTAACCCTGATAAAGAAAACATTGAGAAAACAAGAGAATTAATCTATTCGAAAATAAAAGAATTCAGAAAGGAAAGAACAAGAGGTAGTATTGCTGAATTTAAAAGAGAAAACTATGATGAAACGTTCCTCTTTACGAGATTAGGAAAAGGTTCATTAGGAGGAAAAGGGCGCGGTCTTGCTTTTTTAGCTATGGAAATGAAGGCTTCAAAAATAAGTCAAAAGTATCCTTCTGTCTATCTCTCGATACCTCGCACAATTGCTATCTCTACCGAAATCTTTGATAAATTTCTTCAATATAATGACTTTTGGCCTAGTGACTTTACCAATATGGAAAGTGATGAAAAAATATTAAAACTCTTCATCTCTTCTCCCCTTCCACCAGACTTTGTACTAGATCTAAAGAAAATATTAGATGTAATACACGTTCCTATGTCTGTTAGATCTTCTTCTCTTTTGGAAGATAGCCACTTCCATCCATTTGCAGGTGTCTATGAAACTTGTATGATACCAAATTCAGGAAATAGCGAAAAAAGATTGGAAGAATTAGGTATTGCCATAAAAACAGTGTGGGCTTCTACTTATTTTTCTCGCGCTAGAGAGTATTTAAAAAGAACTGGTCATGCCGTTGAAGAAGAAAAAATGGCAGTTGTTTTGCAACAAATAACAGGATCTGAACATGATAAATATTGGCTACCAAACGTTTCTGGAGTAGCAAGAAGTCTTGACTACTATCCTCAAGGAAATAGAAAAGCTGAAGACGGAATTGGTATGCTTGCTTTTGGCATGGGAAAGACCGTTGTAGATGAAGGTTCTGCTTTTCGTTTTTGTCCTCTAAAGCCAGAAGTTCCAATTACATCTTTAAATGCAAAAGCATCACTTCAAAGAAAATTCTATGCTCTCGATAGAACTGCTAGTTTTGACCCATTTTCGAATATAGATAATCTAGTTCAACTCGACTTATCTTGTTGCTATAAATGGAATAAAGCACTTAATGGTATCTTCAGTGTCGTAACACGCGATGGTTATATTTCGGAAGATATTAATAGTGAAGGATATAAGATTCTTACTTTTAATGGAATTGTTAAATACAACATGCTATCTCTTGCCAAAATTGTTAGCGATATTCTTGCTCTCGGAACAAAGACAATGGCAGAACCTGTAGAGATAGAATTTGCAGTAAACACAGAGCATGCTGGACGCCCAGATTTTTCTATACTTCAAATCAGACCAATCTCTTCAACTGATCAATTTGAAAACATTGAAGTAACTAGTGAAGAAGAAAAAGATGCTCTTATAAGCTCTAACAGAGTTATGGGCAATGGAAAGGTAACAAGCATCCACGATTTAGTAATATTCAAGAAAGAATGCTTTAAACGCCAAGAAATGATAAGTATGGCAAGCGAGCTAGAGAAAATAAATTCTTCGTCTGATGATTTATATATCTTAGTTGCAGCAGGGCGCCTAGGATCTTCCGATAATTGGCTTGGCATTCCATGTTCTTGGTCTCAAATCTCTAAAGCACATGTAATTGTAGAGACAGGTATTGAAGAGATTCAAGCAGAGCCAAGTGAAGGCACACATTTCTTCCAAAATGTAACAAGTCTTGGATGTTTGTATTTAACAGTTAACCCTCTCTTAGGAGAAGGAAAAATTGATTATGATAGACTCTACTCTCTGCCAGTAATAATGGAGACAGATCATTTCATTAGAGTAAGGGTTGAAACGCCTTTTACTATAAAAGCAGATGGAAGAGATGGCAAAGCTGTAATATTAGAAAATAAGGAACAAGATAGACATGACTGAATTAGCTCTCCCTGCAGGAAGTCTTGAAACAGCTCTTACTGCATTTAATAATGGTGCAGATGCAGTATATTTTGGTTTAAAGGAATACTCCGCAAGAAAAGGAGCAGTAAATTTTTCGCTTGAAGATTTATCAAAAATAAGACGTTATTCTCTAGAAAAAAATAAGAAGATATATATAACAATTAACACGCTCCTAGATGATAGCGCCATAGATAAGATTATCCCTCTATTGGATGAAGTAGCTTTCTACGGTAATGATGGAATCATAGTTCAAGATTTGGGTCTAGTTGATATTGTAAAAAGATACTATCCTTCATTACATCTCCACGGATCAACACAGATGGCTGTTCACACAATAGAAGGAGTAAAGGAACTGCAAGATCTTGGTTTTGAGCGAGTTGTTCTTTCTAGAGAATTATCATTAAAAGAAATAGAGAAGATAAGAGTAGCTTGTCCAGATATTGAGCTTAAAGTCTTTATACATGGTGCTCTATGCTATGGTTTTTCAGGTCTATGCTCTGCTTCATTTTTAAAATGTGGTAGAAGCGCCAACGGTGGAGAGTGCGCGCAAATATGTCGTTCTTGGTTTGAAGATTCACAAACAAAGAAAAAAGGCTACCCATTTTCAATGGGAGATTTAATTCTAAAGGATGAAATAAAAACTCTTAAAGAATTAAAAATAGATAGCTTAAAAGTTGAAGGCAGACTAAAGAGTCCAGAGTTTGTTGCATCTGCTACTAAGTATTATCGTGCTCTTTTAGATGATAAAGAATTAGATAAAGAAACAATAGATGGAGTATACACAACATTTCTAAGAAAAAGCTCTAATGGTTACTATGATTACAAGAAAAATAGAGAAAGTCTCTTAAGTGGAAATTACCCTGGGCACCTCGGCCTTCATTTGGGAACAATTGAAGAAGAGAGAAGATTTGATTTTTTTATTTCTACAGATGAAAGAATAGAGAATCATGATGGCTTACAATTTTTTACACTAGATCAAAATAAAATGCCCACTCCTGTAAAATTCAGTGCTTCAATAAAAAACAAAACTCCTAGTGGGTACATAATTAATAAGGACCCAAAACAAAATCTTGTTGGAAAGGATTTATACAAAATTTCAGATTCTACAAAGCGAGAGAAGAGTCCATCGGTAAATATACCTCTTTATCGTAAGCCTATAGATATTACAATAGATCTTTATAACGATAAAATTATAGCAAAGGCTCTTAGCGTAGAGTTAAATTATCCCATTATAGCTATTGAATCTGAAAGCAAGAAAGATTTATGTTCAATGTTAGAAAAGCATTTTTCTGAATCTGGAGAATGTAAATATACACTTGGCAAACTAAATTATACTAATTTTACGTCTCTTTCTTTTCCTTTTATTATGCCATCGAGACTAAAGGAATTTAGGCGTAGTTTTTACTCCAAGTTAAACTCTCTTGTTATTACTTCCCATCTTATTCAAGAATGTGAAGAAACAGCATCAACATCAAATCTTCCAGAAAGGAAACTACTCGATAAAGAAAGACCTTGCTTTGGTGAAATTATTAATGTAGACGGTAAAAATTATATTGTTTTTCCTCCTATTACTTTCAATGAAGAAAAGACTTGGAATGATATATTAGAAAAAGTAAAAGGACAAAAAGAAATATACATTGGCTTGAACAACATCTCACAAGTTCGATTTGCAAAAGCTCACCCTGAATTTAATTATTTCATTGATGTATATCTTTACTTAAGTAATAGATTCTCACTTTCTCTACTAAAGAAAGAAATTCCTTCCCTATCTATGGGATATTTATGGTTTGAAAGAAAAGAACACGGTAAAAATTGGCCATTTACACCAAAAGTCTTGGATTATGAACCGCCGTTCTTTATCTCAAGAACATGTTATCGCCACGACTACTTAGGTCTTTCTTGTACGGATTGTAAAGGAAAGTACTCATATTCGATTACACAGGGAGGAGAAAACTACACTGTTTTTGTTGATTCTTGCATTACAACAGTTAAGCGAATAACAAAATGAAGTCGCTTTTAGGTTGACAGTTTTCTCTTTACATGGTTATATAAGGTTAGGTTAAATTTCGGGTACTCCATCCCTGTCCGTATATACAAGTCGAGCTAGTCTTCCACTAGCTCTCTTTTTTTATAAGAAGCAATATTTTACAACTTCTTATATTTTATAGAATTATCCATATTAGTTGTTCTTTTCTTCTTTTTCTTTATTTTCTTCTACCTTATTTAAGAAAAAGGACCATAAAGCATCTTTAGGAGGAGGCGCAACTATAGTTACTTCTTCCTTTTTTACAGGATGCAAAAATGATATCTTTCTAGCATGCAAAGAGATTCCACCATCTGGGTTACTTCTCTCTGCTCCATACTTTAAATCCCCTTTTATATGTATTCCTATAGCTTTTAGCTGGGCCCTAATTTGATGATGTCTTCCAGTGTGAAGATTTATTTCTAATAGATGATATCGATCAGAAGAACAAATCAGGCTATATGACAGTCGAGCTATCTTGCTATCTTTCTTTTCGGTAGGATAGGCAACAGAGATATTGTTTTTACTATTTCGAACAATATAATGTACTAGTTCACCTTTCTCTTTATTTGGTTTTTTATCAACAATTGCCCAGTAAACTTTTTTTACTCCTGAACCTCTAAACATTTCATTAAGGCGTGTAAGAGCTTTGTCAGTTTTGGCATAAACGACAATGCCACTAGTTGGACGATCAAGCCTGTGAGGAACACCTAAGTACACATTACCTTTCTTGTTATATGTTACCTTTAGGTATTCCTTAACATCATCTATTAAAGTCCTATCGCCAGTTTCATCAGCCTGAACTAATTCTCCAACTCTCTTGTTTATGACAATCAAATGATTGTCTTCATATAGAATTCTATTTTTTTCTAACATCTATACCTCATCAAAGAGAGTCGGCTCAGATTCTTGAGTTGTTTTAGTATCTTTAGTTTGTCTGATTGTAAGCTTTTCAAGTTCCTTTGTCGTAAGCTGATTACCTGCGCCATTAGAACTCTTTAAAATCTTAAAATCTGCAAAACGGAAGGTTTCTTCTGTTATTCTATACTTCAATCCTTCTTTATACTTGACGGAAATGATAGCACTAGGGAATAGACTAATCTTCTTTATTTTTGCCTTTTCAGGGACTGTTAAATAGGTCTTATCTAAAGAGAAAGCAGCAATTTGAAAACGCTTAATCATCCATACTTTTTTATCTGCAATCTTATCTCTATAGATAATTGTGAATATTTCTTTAGAGATAATTTCTTTTTCTCCGTAGTTAATATAGAAGATGCCTTCTTTTCCAATGTAGGTCTTATCTTGTACAGAAATAATGCGATATTCACCATTATTTTTCATGTAGAATATCTTATCGAAGGTACTAACCTTTAAGAGGCTTTCTCCGGTCTTTACATTTGTTCCAAGATAACCTGTATCAACATCGTATCTTATATCTAGATTACGAACAGCTACTTCCTTGGCACTCTTGTGTTCGATACTTCCAATCTGAGTCTTTCTCTTGTACTCATCTCTATCAAACATCGTTTCTAAGTCTGCTAAGAAACTATCTGCATAATCGACAATGTTGTTAAGCCTTTCATTGCAAAGAAGAATGTTTGCATTTATTTCATTTATCTCTGCTCTATTTTTCTCAATATCAAATAAAGATATTCTGCGAATAGGTATTTTTAAAAGACCATCTATGTCAGTATCTGTAGGTTCTTTATTCTCAATTTCAGCGAGGAAAGGCTCAAAGCCTTTTATGATTGCCTGATTAATCTTTTCCTGTGTGTCTTTATTTTCAATCTTCTTATAGATTCTCTCTTCAATAAAGATTCTCTCAAGAGTTCTTGCTCTTAGTTTATCTTTTAAGTGAGAAAGCTCTATTTCTAGCTCTCTATTAAGAAGCTTAACAAGATGATCTGCATGGAACTTAATCTGTTCAGATATCCCAACAATCCTTGGTAGTCCATCCTCAAGAACCAATGGATTAACACTTATCTTCTTTTGACAATCTGTTGTTGCATAGAGAATATCTACCATATCTTGAGAATAGACACCTCTCTGCCAACATATTTCAATATTTGCTTTCTCCGAGGTATAGTCAGTAATTGAGGCAATCTTTAACTGACCATTAGCATCGGCCTTTTTGATGGAATCAATCAAAGCTTGTGATGTTGTTTCGTAAGGAAGCTCTTCTATAATTAATCTCTTTGGATCTTGAGTATTAAATTTAGCTCTTACTGTTACTCTACCCCTACCATCGTCATATTCACTAACGTCGACTGTTCCACCTGTAGGAAAGTCGGGATATATTTCAAAGTCTTCACCTCTTAGGGCCTTCCTTTGGCAATCCAAGACCTCAAATATGTTATGTGGGAGTATTTTTGTTGACATTCCAACAGCAATACCACTTGTGCCAGTTATTGCTACAACAGGAATTTTAGCCTGAAAGACTACAGGCTCTTTTCTTCTTCCGTCATAAGAATCTACATATTCTGTTGTTTCAGGAGAATAAAGGACCTTTTTTGCAAAGGGCTTTAAACGACACTCAATATATCTTCCAGCAGCAGCTCCATCTCCAGTAAAAATGTTTCCAAAGTTTCCCTGACCTTCTATAAAGAGACCATCATTCTCCATGTTAACGAGAGCTTCATATATTGCAGCATCTCCATGAGGATGGATTTTCATTGTCTCTCCAACAACAGATGCAACCTTATCTGTGCGACCATCATCGTTCTTTAAGAGAGTATGAATAATTCTTCTTTGGACAGGCTTAAAACCATCTAATAGCTCAGGAATAGCTCTATCTCTGATAACATATGAAGCATATTCCAAAAAATAATCTTTATATAAACCTTCAGCTCTAGCCATTAGAGTAAGTTCTCCATAATAAAGTCTCTTCTTGTAGGAGTATTATCTCCCATATAGAATTCCATCTCGTTTCTTATCTCTGCAATGCTTTCATACGTGACAGGGATAAGTTTAATATTTTCTCCAATAAATGCTTTGAATTCATTTGGAGATATTTCTCCAAGTCCTTTAAATCGAGTGATTTCAGCGCCCTTAAGTTTGGCAACAGCTTCATCTCTCTCTTTCTCTGTATAACAGTAAATATTCTCTTTTTTGTTTTTTACTCTAAAAAGTGGAGTCTCAAGAATATAAAGTCGACCTTGGTTAATGACATCCTCAAAGAAGTTAAAGAAGTATGTCATAATCAAAATTCTAATATGGAAACCATCAACATCGGCATCGGTAGCTATTACAACTTTGCCGTATCGAAGGTTATCAGTAGAATCTTCAATGCCGAGAGCTATCATCATATTGTATAGCTCTTCATTTTTATATATCTCAGTCTTCTTCTTACCTTGAACGTTTAAAATCTTACCTCTAAGAGCAAAGACTGCCTGGTAATCAGCATTTCTCGTCTTTGTAATTGTTCCGGCAGCACTATCTCCCTCAGTAAGGAAAATCATTGAATTTTCCGCCATATCTTTGTGTGCAGCAGGATAAGAATTTAGATGATATCGACACTCCTTGAGTTTAGGAATATTTATAGATACTCTCTTAGATTTTTCCTTAGCACCATTACGTACAGCTGCCTCTTCTTTGTGAATCTTTTCATTGTTAGTAATCTTCTCTTCAAGACCCTTGGCAATCTCTTTATTTTTCATCAAAGCATCGACAACAGCTTCTTTTACTTCAGGTACAATCCAACTTCTAACATCTGTATTACCGAGTTTATTTTTTGTCTGAGATTCGAATACAGGATTCATTACTTTAATAGCAACTGTTGCAACAATACCATCTCTGATTTCAGGAGCAGCCCAAGACTTATGATAAAACTCATTAATGCCCTTCAAAACGCCTTCTTTAAAGGCAGCTTCATGAGTTCCACCATCTGACGTATATTGTCCATTAACATAGCTATGATAGCTTTCTCCATATCCATCCGTATGAGTAAAAGAAAATTCAAGACGCTTGCTTTTGTAGTTTATTAGAGGATAAAGACCATCATCTCCAAGAATCTTTTTAACAAGATCCATGAGACCACCACTACTTCTAATTATCTTTTTATTAAACTCAATAGATAAGCCTTTATTGAGATATGCATAGTTCCACAATCTTTCTTTTATAAAATCTTCGTTATATTGGTAAGATGAGAAAACATCTGGACTATCATCTGGAATAAATGTGACGTATGTGCCATTAGGCTCATCTGTTTTACCACTATTTTTGCTCTTCAAAATACCACGTTCAAATGAAGCAAAAGAATACTTTCCATCTCTGTAGCTTGTTATTTCAAAGAACTTAGATAAAGCATTAACAGCTTTGGTACCAACGCCGTTCAAACCTACAGAATATTGGAATGCTTCATTGTCATATTTTGCGCCTGTGTTTATGACAGATACACACTCTATAAGCTTGTTAAGTGGAATGCCTCTTCCAAAGTCTCTGACACTACACTTTGATCCTTCGAGAGTAACGACTATCTTGGTTCCATAGCCCTCCATATACTCATCGATTGCATTGTCTATGACCTCTTTGAGAAGAATATATATACCATCGTCAGGGTGGCTTCCATTTCCTAGTCTACCGATATACATTCCAGGACGTTGTCTAATATGTTCAATTGAAGATAGTGTCCTTATATTACTTTCATCATACGCCATAACTCTAAGTATAATATAAAAAACCTCTATTTTTCAAACATTAGAAGATTTGTTTCCAATTACTCTTATGGCAATTTATATTCATTGTTGTTAGAATGGCGACATGAGTAAGTATCCATTTAATGAAATAGAGCCTAAATGGCAAAAGTATTGGGAAGAAAATAAAACTTTCAAAACATACGAAAAGGAAGATGTTCCTAAAGAAAAAAGGGCATACGTACTAGATATGTTCCCATACCCATCTGGAGCTGGACTACATGTTGGGCACCCAGAAGGATATACTGCAACAGATATCTATTCTCGTTATCTTAGAATGAATGGTTATAATGTTCTCCATCCAATGGGCTTTGATTCTTTTGGTCTACCTGCAGAGAACTATGCTATTAAAACAGGCACTCATCCATATGTAACAACTCAGAGAAACATTGATAATTTCCGCAGACAGATAAAGAGTTTAGGTTTCTCTTACGATTGGGATAGAGAGATTAGCACATGTGACGAAGACTATTATAAATGGACTCAATGGATATTCCTTCAGCTTTACAAGAAGGGCCTTGCTTATGAAGCTTTCACACCTATCAATTGGTGTCCAAGCTGTAAAACAGGACTAGCTAACGAAGAGGTAAAAGAAGGAAGATGTGAGCGCTGCGGAAGCAAAGTTGAGAAGAAAAATATTCGCCAGTGGATGCTAAAAATTACAGCATATGCTGAAAAACTTCTAGAAGGTCTCGATAGCCTCGATTGGCCAGAATCTGTCAAGACAATGCAACGCAATTGGATAGGAAAGAGCGAGGGAGCTTCTGTACTCTTTAAGCTTGAAAAGAGCGATGACTACCTAGAAGTATATACAACTCGTTGTGATACTCTTTTTGGCGCAACTTACATGGTTATTGCACCTGAGCATCCTCTTGTTGGTAAGCTTACAACTCCAGAGCAAAAAGCAAAAGTTGAAGAATACTTAGACAAAGCTAAGCATAAGTCAGACTTAGAAAGAACAGATTTAGCAAAAGAAAAAACTGGTGTCTTTACAGGTTCTTATGCTATTAACCCAATAAATGGCAAAAAGCTTCCTATTTGGATTGCTGACTATGTTCTCATTTCCTATGGAACAGGTGCTATTATGGCAGTTCCTGCTCATGATGAAAGAGACTGGGAATTTGCTAAGAAATTTGGTCTTCCTATAATTGAAGTATTAAAGGGAGATGTAGATGTACAGGAAAAACCTTGGACAGAAGATGGCATCCATGTCAATTCTGATTGGCTTGATGGCTTAAACAAAAAAGATGCCATAAACAAGGTTTTAGAATATCTAGAAAAGAACAAATGTGGCCATAAGGCTATTAACTATAAACTTCGTGATTGGGTATTCTCTCGCCAACGCTATTGGGGCGAGCCTATTCCTCTTGTACATTGCCCTGAATGTGGCATTGTTCCTCTTCCTGAAGAAGAACTTCCTCTTACTCTTCCAAAAGTTTCAAAATATGAACCATCTGGAACAGGAGAAAGCCCATTAAGTAAGGTTGATGAGTGGGTAAATTGTACTTGTCCAAAGTGTGGTGGCAAAGCAAAGAGAGAGACCAATACAATGCCTCAGTGGGCAGGTTCTTGTTGGTACTATTTGCGTTACCTAGATCCTAAGAATGACAAGCGCTTTGTTGGAGAAGACAAAGAAGAATACTGGATGCCAGTATCTCTCTATGTCGGAGGAGCTGAACATGCTGTTTTGCACCTTCTTTATTCTCGTTTCTGGCACCATGTTCTTTATGACTTAGGATACTTACACACTCCAGAACCATTTAAGAGACTTGTTAATCAGGGAATGATTACATCATTTGCTTACCAGAGAAGTAACAAAAGCCTTGTTCCTTCTGACTGTGTCACAGAAAAAGATGGAAAGTACTACAGTACAGAAGATGGCGAAGAACTTACTCAAGTAATAGCAAAGATGAGTAAGTCTCTAAAGAATGTTATTAATCCAGATGATTACATTAGAGACTATGGCGCTGACTCTGTAAGAATGTATGAAATGTTCATGGGACCACTTACAGAATCTAAACCATGGGCAACAGCTGGGTTTATTGGCATTTATCGTTTCCTTGATAAGGTTTGGAGAATTGCAACAGAGAAAGAAATTAGAGATTGCGCTCCTTCAAAAGACTTAGATAGGCTCATGCACAAAACCATTAAAAAGGTAACAGAAGATACAGCAAGCCTTGCTTTCAATACTGCTATTTCTCAGATGATGGTATTTGTTAATGAACTTAATAAAGCAGAGTATCTACCAAAAGAGTGCCTAGAAACACTTGTACTTCTACTTTCTCCATACACTCCTCACCTTTCTGAAGAGCTTTGGGAAAGACTTGGTCACACTCCTTCTGTTAGTGCCGAACCTTGGCCTAAATACGACGAAGCAAAGACTAAGGATGATACAGTACTAATTGTAGTTCAGATTAATGGCAAACTTAGAGCTAAGCTTGAGATGGATGCTTCTAGCAGTAAAGATGAGATACTATCTAGAGCAAAGAGCGATGAGACTGTCAAGAAATGGATTCAAGACAAGGAAATTGTTAAAGAGATTGTAGTACCAGGTAAATTGGTAAATATAGTTGTAAAATAACAACAATGGGGGTCTCTTAGGAGACCTCTTCTTTTCAATAAATATGACAGATAATCAAACAAACTTTAAACGTGGCATGATAGATGGCCTATCTATCGCTATTGGATACTTTGCTGTTTCATTCACTCTTGGAATAAGTGGATCAAATGCAGGTTTAAAATGGTACCAATCAGCATTGATGAGCGCTCTTAACTACACCTCAGCTGGGCAAGCTGCAGCGATAGATATTATGAAAGAAGGTGGATCAATTCTGCTATTAGTGGTGTCAACAATAGTAATTAATTTGCGCTATTTGTTAATGAGTGCAGCTCTTGCTGTTAAGCTCTCCCCTTCAACAGGAATAGGAAAAAGAATGATTATGGGTATAGCAGTAACAGATGAAATATTTGGTATTGCTTCTTCGCAAAAATATCCACTTAATCCATTCTATAATTATGGAGCAATGGCTCTTAGTTGCCCTGGATGGATACTAGGAACAATTCTTGGTGCTGTCATGGGAGAAATACTTCCCCCATTTGTTACATCAGCTCTTTCTGTTGCTCTATACGCAATGTTCCTCGCAATAATAATTCCACCAAGCAAAAACAACAAAACTATTGCATTAGTTGTAATTTTATCAATGGTTTTAAGCTACTCTTTTACGCTAATTCCATTGCTTAAGACACTATCTTCTGGCATGAGAGTAATCATTGTCACGCTTTTAATTTCAACACTCGCTTCTATACTCTTTCCTCTAAAGGAAGAAGAATTGGAGGATTTATGACAAACACATATATTTACTTTTCGATATTTGCTATAGCTGTTGTTACTTATTTAATTAGAGTTATTCCCCTTCTTCTATTGAAAAAACCAATAAAGAACCGCTTCTTCAGGTCATTCTTATTCTATGCACCTTATGCAACATTAGCTTCTTTAACATTTCCCGCAATACTATCATCAACAGGATCTTTTTACTCTTCACTCGTTGGTTTTGTAATTGCATTAATAACATCCCTACTAAATTTGGGTTTACCTATAACAGCAGCTTCTAGTTGTATTGGAGCATTAATTACTCAATTATTTATTTAAGATAAAGCTATTGTTTATTTACGCCTTTTGGTCTATGGTCTTTGTATGGACATCATGATACACCAAAAGGCAACTCATGATTTGTATTCAACACCATTATTACAACAAACAGCTTTTTGGTCAGACGTTAAAAATGAATTGGGCTTTTTGCCACTAGCCTTTGATATTTCTGTAAGAGAAAGAGACATTAGAGATAACTCTATATCATCAGCACATCTTGTTGATGATATTCTTGTGCTTGTTAAAAGCATAAACAAAGAGGATTCTATATGCTATGTTCCATATGGGCCACTTCTTACTCCTAGCGAAGATAAGCAAGGGGAATTTATAGAATCTCTTTCTGAAAAGTTGAGAGAGTATCTTCCTAAAAACTGCATTCTAATTAGATATGATCTTCCTTGGTTGAAGGAAGAAGATTCTCTTTCAAAAGAAAGTGAAGAGCTTAGACTAAATTGGAATACATACACACATAATATACGAGCATCTTTTACAAACATGCTTCCATCTCATACAGCCTTTGTTTCTCTTGATGGAGAGGAAGATTATCTTCTTGAAAGAATGAAAAGGAAAACTCGCTATAACATCCGCCTTGCAGAGAGAAAAGGAGTTTCTGTTAGAGAAGGAAATAAGAAAGACCTACCAATCTTTTTGTCACTTTATGAAGAAACTGCTAAAAGAAATGGCATTAGAAATCATTCAGAAGAATCCTTTGAAGCTCTATTTGAAAGCAAGGAAGATGATGCAACTATTCGTCTCTTGATAGCAGAAAAAGAGGGAGAAGCTCTTTCTGCAATGTTTCTGTCTGTTTCAGATAATATGGCGAGTTATCTCTATGGAGCATCAAGTAGCTTCGGAAGAAAGAATATGAGTACATATATCTTGCAAAAAGAGGCAATGCTAAAAGCAAAAGCTTTGGGAGCTAATACCTACGATATGTTTGGCATCGCTCCATCAAAAGAGGATAATCATCCTCTATCTGGACTCTCCCAATTTAAACTAGGTTTTGGTGGGTATAGAATAGAAAGAATGGGTTGTTGGGACTATCCTCTGAGCGAAAAGGCAGAGCGTTTCTATTTGGAAGAAAGAAGCTAGCAAAACTATCATCTCAAATAGTTATTTCTCATCAACTTCAATAGAGAGAAAATAAGAATTACTCTCACCTTCTCTTAATTGAGCAAAGTCCTCTCTTTTTTCGATGTCTAGTATTTCACCATCATATGACGGAAGAGTATGCCAAGGCTCTATGCAAATAAAAGGTGCCGCTTCTTTGACTGTATGCCATAAAGAAAGATATGGAGCATCGTGTTTTATTGTTAAAGATTTGCCACCTTTTTTACTCTTTAAAGATAGTGTGTGGCCTGTGTTTTTTAAACAAATTGCATCATCGTCAAATAAGCTATGCCTTAAGTTAAGTATCGATGATGAAATAAGAGAGTAAGTATCATCTTCTTCTCTTGTAGCAAAATATGAAGGGGAAAAAACTACTCTCTTAATGCCTTCTGTGGAATCTAGAAATTCTACATAATAGTCTTCAAAATTCTGCTCTTTTTCGAGAGGAACAGAAAAACCAGGATGAAGTCCAAAGCCATAGTACATTGTCTTATCATCACAATTTGTTACTCGATATTTTACATCAAGCTTGCTATCTCTAAGAGAATAAATAACTTCAAACATAAAAGAGAATGGATATATCTCTTTAGTTTGATCATTTGAATGAAAACAAAGATGGAGTGTATCTTTTTCAACCTTTACAGGAGAAAACTCAACAGTCGAAATAAATCCATGTTTCGTCATGCTATAACTTTTGTTGTTGTAGAGATATCTTCCCTCTACAAGTCTTCCAACAAAAGGAAAAAGTATTGGAGCATGTTTTTTCCAATATTCTTTTCCCGTCCATAAAATGGAACTGCCATCATTAGTAGTTATGCTAACTAACTCTGCTCCAAAAGAAGAAACAACAACACTCAACTTTGACGACTCAAGCTTATATTCCATACTAATATTCTCCTTAAAAAAAGAGGTAGAAGCAAAAGCTAATACCTCCTTAGTACTAATCTTCGTCTCTTTCTACGACCTTAGCCAATCCACCCTTACTAGTTTCTCTATAAAGAGAAGGAATAGCAGTACCTGTCTCCATCATTACTTCAACAACATCATCAAAGCTTACTTTATGTCTTCCATCACCCATAATAGCAAAAGATGCATGATCAATAGCTCTCATACAAGCCATTGCATTACGCTCTATACATGGAACCTGAACAAGCCCCATAAGAGGATCACATGTAAGACCTAAGTGATGTTCTAGTCCCATTTCTGCTGCATATTCTACTTGATGAACAGAACCACCTAAAAGTTGTGTTGCTGCAGCGCCAGCCATAGCACAAGCAACACCTACTTCTCCCTGGCATCCAACTTCTGCACCACTAATAGAACCATTACTTTTTACAATGTTTCCAACAAGACCTGCAGTAAGGATGGCTCTTTGAATTCTTATTTCTGGAATTTTATATTCCTCTTGTAAATAATAAAGAACGCCAGGAAGAACACCACAACTACCACATGTTGGAGCCGTTACGATTTTGCCTCCACCTGCATTCTCTTCACTAACAGCTAAAGCAAAAGAAAGTGCTCGAGACGTATTGCCAAGGCTTCCTGCAAAATCTATAGACTTAGCATGCGACAAGCAAGCCTTTCTCTGCAACTTCAAGCCGCCAGGAAGAACACCTTCATTTTCGAGTCCTCGGTGAATGGCATCCTTCATTACTTCCCAAACCTCTCCGGCATAATCAAGAATCTGCATTCCTTCGTATTCTATTGCAACTTCCCACATCTGGTATCCATGATAATCACAATAGTTAAGCATCTTCTCCATATCACCTAAAACTAGTTCAGGATAAACAGTATCATCGGCATCTCCCTTTTCGCCCTCTTTTACTATTTTTCCACCACCCACAGAGTAATAAGTATCAGCAATCTTTCCACTTTTGAAGGTAACAGCATTTGGGTGAAAAGGCTTAAAAATTGAAGGATACCAATCAATATGTGCTTTTATATTATTATCATCCATAACAGTAAGAATGGCTTTGTCTGTTAAGTGTCCTCTGCCTGTTGCAGCAAGAGAACCATATAACTCAACGCAAACATCTTTACACTCAGGATGCTCTTTAACAAATCTTTCTGCCGCAGCTCTTGGTCCCATTGTATGAGAAGAAGATGGGCCATAACCTATTCTGTATAATTCTTTTAATGATTCCATAGTCCTATTCTAGATTCAATTAAAATTGTAAACAATATGTTAAATCCACTTTGGCATAGCTTTAAGCTTTGTCCAATATTCGCCACTATCGGTAATAACAACTTCTAAAATCATCTTCCTTTCTACGCAAAGGTAGTACCATACTCCAGGAAAAAGAGAGAGCGTGAGATCTTCATTACCAGAAGCCAAAACAAATGAATAATTATGAGAAAAGAGACTAATCCAATAACCTTTTAGCACGCCATCAAGAGGAACTTTATATAGCTTTGAAAGTTTAATTTTCCTTTCCTCTAGTTGTCCTTGATAGAGAGATGAGAGAAAAGATTCTCTATTAATAATACCCAAATCTGGATAGTCTTTTTTTATAGATGAAACAGACAGCTCATTTATTGCATGTGGCATAACTAGCGCAGCATCAATAAGCATTGAAGCAAAATAGCCATACTCTGGAAGAAGGTAAACTTCCTTTTCATTTCCACGTTCATAAAATCCTCCAAAGGGAGAAAGATTACCCAGTGGATACAATGCAAAAACACTAAGAGAAGTTGGAGAAACTAAAAGAGAAAATTTCTTTTCATCTTTTCCTAGATACTTTGTCTTTACACTTTCTCCATCAAAATATTTAACAAGATACCACATCGGTTCTCCTGTTACTTCTTCCCATGTTAACTCTGAGTAGAGAGAAACACTTATTTTAATTTTTCGTTCTAAAGAACACGACGACAATAAAAGCAGAGTAACAAGTAACAATAAAAATATTCTTTTCATACTATATATACGAAAAAAATAAAGAAATTGTCAGATTGAAGAAAAATTCTCTAATCTAAAAAAGATAACATAAAATGTTAAATTCTTTATATTATAAAAAATATACATAATTACACATTGCTTTTCTCTTCTTTCCTTTTCTTTAAAAGATACTGTCTAAAAGAGAATAAAACATTTTGTACTTCTTCACTTTTATAGTCACTATATGTCCAAGGAAAAGATACAAAACCATGGTTTTGATAGATAAGAGTTATCTCTGCAAAGAGGTTATCGCCAATAGCAACCCTATGTGCTCTATTCTTTGTAGTAGCAAGAATTACATTTGCTTCGCTAAGAGTTCCTGGGTCTAAGTTTATCTTTCTTTTTCCATCCTCTTCCCATCTCTTTTCAAGCTCATTTGTAAGCTTTTTGCTCTTCACTAAAAAGTCTGGTCGTACTAAGTTTTTAAATAGGATAAAGAATCTTTCAATAGGGCGTCCCATCTCTTCGTCATAGTAATTTGTAAAAGTAAAAGGAATAGGTTCTGTAACTATCTCTATCTCTCCAAAGTTTTCCTCTAAGGTTTTTCTTAACTCTAGAGGAAAGCCTTTTGAAGATAATACACCCATAAAAAGTTCTACTTTCTCGTACTCTTTTTCTTCCATTAATTTAACCCGTTTTCGTAGACACCAAGAAGTCTAAAGCTTTCTGTTGCAGCTTTAATAGCTTTGATAGCTTCACCAAATTGTTCATAAGAAGGGATAAGAACATCTACATAGAATGTGTATTCCCAAGGTTTGCCTAAAATAGGTCGAGACTCAAGTTTTTGCATATTCAACTTATTCTGATAGAAGATTTCAAGAACCTTCATTAGAGAACCAGCTTCATCTGGCACACTAAAGAGCATGGATGCTTTCTCTTTCTTTCTATTCTTCATGAATTCTTCTGCGTTTTCTTCTCTTGTTAAAACATAGAAGCGAGTATAGTTAGAAGGGTTTGTTTCTATGGACTGATGCAATATTGCCATATCATTATAAAGAGCTGCAGGAGCACCTGCTATAGCTGCATTAGTCCTGTCTTTGCTCTCTTTTACAAAAGCAACAGCACCTGCAGTATCAAAGAAAGGTATCGTCTCTGCATTTGGAAGGTGCTTTTCTAAGTATTCTTTGCATTGCATGAGAGCCTGTGGATGCGAATACACCCTCTTTATTTCTTCTTCTTTTACACCAGGAAAACCAATAAGATTATGGACAACTCTTACTTGTGTCTCTCCCACAACTGTCAGCTCAGAATGAATCTTAAGCAAATCTAATGGATCATAAACAGCACCACCCAAAGCATTTTCAATTGGAATTATTCCAAATGTTGCTTTTGAATCAGAAACTGCATCAAAGGTATCTTTGAAAGAATGACAAGGAAGAACTGCTACATCTTCATTGAAGAAACGTCTTGCAGCTAATTCTGAAAAAGCTCCTCTCTCTCCTTGGAAAGCAACTACTGTTTCTTTTTTATCTTTTTCAACATCGTTTATCGAAACAGATTTTTCTTTTATAGAAGAAGGTATAACACGAGGAATCTTCTCTAAGGTCTTTCCCAATACAGGTGCAAGGGCCTGAATATCTCTCATTAGTTTCTCAAATTGTTCAGGATATAATGACTGAGGTCCATCGGAGAGTGCTTTTTCTGGATTGCAATGTACTTCAACTTCAATACCTGCAGCACCAGAAGCAATTAATGCTAAGCTCATTGGAGAAACCATATCTCTGATACCTGTTGCATGAGAAGGATCACCTATAACAGGGAGATGTGACAGCTTCTTGACAACAGGAATAGCTGAACAATCTAAAGTATTACGAGTAATTCTTTCATATGTTCGAATTCCTCTTTCACAGAGAATAACCTTTTCGGTTCCTGCACTCATTAAGTACTCTGCAGCCATTAACCATTCTTCAATTGTTGCGCATAATCCTCTCTTTAGAAGAACAGGCATTCCTTTTTTTCCAACAGCCTTTAAAAGCTCAAAGTTCTGCATATTTCTTGCGCCAATTTGCATAATGTCAACATAAGAAGAAAACATATCAACATCAGAAGGAGAAACTACTTCTGATACTATTGGCATATCAAAAGCATCTCCCGCTTTTCTTAGTATCTTTAAACCCTCTTCTCCTAAGCCCTGAAATGAATAAGGGGATGTTCTAGGCTTAAAAGCACCACCACGAAGAACGACAGCCCCAGCTTCTCTTACTGACTCAGCAATCTTCATCATTTGATCATATGATTCGACAGCACAAGGGCCAGCCATAACACAAATGCGGTTTCCACCTATTGTAACTTTTTTTACCTTAACTAAAGTATCCTCTTTTTTAAGTTCCCGTGATGCAAGTTTGTAAGGTTTAGAAATTGGGACAACACTACTTACACCAGGAAAAAGCTCCACTGTTCTTGGGTCTATATGACTAGAGCCTACAGCGCCTAATACTGTTTCATTTTCACCTTTTATTTCTTTAACTATAAATCCACTTGCTTTTAGGAAATCGACAACTTTATCTTTTTCTTGTAAGGTAATACCCTTCTTTAGTACAACAATCATGAAACAATTCTAGTCTTTTAAATGGACCTAGACAATTAGAGGGAAAATGTTAGAAGAAAAATATGTAAGAAAGATTTTTGACGATATTGAAAGTTCTCTTAGTAAAACTAGCCAAGAGCGTCCATCTGTGACAAAAATTGGCGAAGAAGAGTCAACTCCGTATAGGATATTAGTCTCTACGCTAATCTCTTTGAGAACAAAAGATAATGTAACATATGCTGCATCTAAAAGACTTTTTGATATAGCTCCAACAATTGATAAATTGCAGCTTTTAAGTGAAGAAACTATTGCTAACACGATTAAACCTGCAGGATTCTACCTTCGTAAGGCATCACAACTAAAAAGTATTGCAGATATAATCATCTCACAATATGGAGGAGAAATACCTTCAAGTAAAGAAGACTTACTCTCTCTCCCTGGTGTTGGTTCTAAAACAGCAAACCTAGTATTAAACCTAGGATTCAACAAAGAAGCTATCTGCGTAGATTGTCATGTTCACGAGATATCAAATAGATTAGGTTGGGTAAAAACAAAAACACCTGAAACTACAGAAAAGGAATTAGAAAAGGTTCTTCCTGTTTCATTCTGGATTGAGATAAACGATCTTTTCGTTCGTTTTGGACAGGAAATTTGTACACCTGTTTCTCCTAAGTGTTCTATGTGTAAAATTAATAATTTATGCCCAAAAGAAGGAGTTATAAAATCTAGATGATTAAGCTTATCGTTTTCTTAGGAAACCCAGGGAAGGAATACGCTAATAGCCGACATAATGCAGGCTTTATATTATCTTCTTTCCTTTATCCAAATGTTTCTTGGCAAAGCAAATTCCATTCATTCTATGGACTTGAATCTAATCTTAAACTTCTTAAGCCTTTAACGATGATGAACTTATCTGGTAACGCTGTTGGCGAATGCTCATCATTTTTTAAAATAAAGTCTGAGGAAATTCTTGTTGTCTGTGATGACATGGAACTAGCATTTGGAGAAGCAAAACTACAAAGAGGAGGAGGAACCAAAGGTCACAAGGGATTGAGAAATGTTCAGGAAAGATTAAAAACTGAAGATTTCTATCGCTTAAGAATCGGAATAGGACGGCCAAAGCACCAAGATGTACGATTATTTGTCACCTCTCCTTTCACAAAAGATGAAGAAATTACCCTTTTTAGTCTCTTTTCTTTAATAAAAAAAGATTGGCCGTTGGACGGGAAAGAAAAGGAATGGAAAGTAGAATAATACACATTTATTAAAAATATGCATAAACATTATTTTATTTCATTATGTTATAATGAAGGTAACCTTTGAGTTGTGGGGGAAAATATGATTAATAGAGACTTCAGAATTGCTGAAATTACAAGAAAAGAAATCAACTATAACAATGCCGCATTTCAAACAAAAGACGGCCCTTCTTCTTTCTATTCAGAAGCAGCCTCTTTAGCTTATAAGTACAACCAAGAGATGAAGAAGTCAAATAAAGACTTCACATATATTTCTAGCGGAAAGCTTCATGCTTCTGCCACATTGCATTATATATATCAAATAATCCTCACATATCTTTTAGGAGACGACAATGATGATTTCTTTAAAAGAAGAATAGCAACTGTTTCTTCAAATAAAGAATTAAAATCTGCATTAGATTTCTTCTCAAAAGAGTTCCCATCTTTTGTAAAAGAAGATAATACAATCGAAGAAAACATGCGTGGCTACTTTATTTATCAAGTGATGCTACAAAATAGAGCTCTTGTTAATGCCACTAAACCATTTATTGCACCTAACAATCTTACTCCTCCATCCTCTTTTAGGGCTCTTTCATCTGTCTTATCGTCATTTGTAAAAGATGATTTGAGAAATGGAGAACCTAATACAGATGATATTTTTACTTTTCTATGCATGCCTTCTCGGCTATATCCAGATTCATTAATAGATCAATTACAATATATTCTCCGTGAATGGTCTCCTATGTTACCTGAAGGCTTTATTAGACTTCTTCGTTCATCTATTGACTACATAAACGAAGAAGAGAAGGATAGAAGTGGAACAGGAGGTGGTGCACCAGCATCAATCCCTGTTATGGACTATTCCTCAATAGCAAACGAGTATGAAGCCTTCTCTAGTGACTCAAATTGGATGCCCTGTGTCGTAATGATTGCAAAGTCAACTCTAGTATGGCTTGATCAGCTTTCAAAAGCATATAAGCGTCCTATCACATCGCTCGATCAAATTCCGGATGAAGAGCTAGACACTCTACAACACAGAGGAATAACTGCGCTTTGGCTCATCGGCCTATGGCAAAGAAGTGAAGCCTCAAAAGAAATAAAACATCTATGCGGAAATCCAGATGCAGTTGCTTCTGCATACTCACTTAAGGATTATGATATATCACCATCAATCGGAGGTTGGGAAGCATTATATAATCTCAAAGAAAGATGTCAAAAAAGAGGAATTAGACTTGCTTCTGATATGGTTCCTAACCATACAGGAATTGATGGAAATTGGGTTTATGAACACCCTGATTACTATATAAGTCAGAGCTACCCTCCTTTCCCGTCTTACACCTATGATGGACCAGACTTATCTACAAATCCATATTGGGAAGTAAAGATTGAAGATCATTACTACACAAGGACAGATGCTGCTGTAACTTTTAGAATGAGAAATCGTTTTACAGGTGAAACAAGATATGTCTTCCATGGTAATGATGGAACAACGATGCCTTGGAATGATACTGCACAGCTTGATTATCTTAATCCAGTTACTAGAGAAGCTGTCATCGAGAAGATATTGCATGTAGCTAGAAACTTCCCTATTATCAGATTTGATGCGGCAATGACACTCGCAAAACGCCACATTGAGAGACTATGGTACCCAAAGCCTGGTGAAGGTGGTGATATCCCAGGAAGAAGCGAGCATGCACTTGATGAAAAAGAATTCAATGCAAAAATACCTGAAGAATTCTGGCGTGAAGTTGTTGATAGAGTAGCTAAAGAGGTTCCAGATACACTACTTCTCGCTGAAGCTTTCTGGATGATGGAAGGATATTTTGTCAGAACTCTTGGAATGCACAGAGTATACAACAGTGCATTTATGAACATGCTTAAAAACCAAGAGAACAAAAAATATCGTGATTCTATAAAGAACACTCTAATTTTTGAACCTGAAATCTTAAAGCGCTATGTAAACTTCATGAATAACCCTGATGAAGATACAGCTATAAGTCAATTTGGTTCAGATGATAGATACTTCGGCGTTTGTACTCTTCTTGCAACGCTACCAGGTCTTCCAATGATTGGACATGGTCAAATTGAAGGATACAAAGAAAAGTATGGAATGGAGTATCAAAGAGCATACTACGATGAAAAACCTAACCAATGGTTAATCAACGAGCACGAAAGAAGAATATTCCCTCTCTTTAGAAAGAGATATCTCTTTTCCAATGTTGATAACTTTAACCTCTACGATTGTATAAACAAAAATGGTGGAATCGAAGAATCGGTATTTGCTTTTGTAAATGGTAGTGGAAATGAAAGAACTCTTGTTCTCGTTAATAACCAATACGAAAGATGCGAAGGAACCATTAATAATTCTAGTCCAAAACTTAAAAAGTATGGCGAAGAGAAGAAACAAGAGGTTGTTTCTCTTGCAAGTAATCTTAATCTTTCTTATGGCTCAACTAATTTCTGCATTATGGAATCATTCCCAGAGAATCTTACATACATCATTCCATCAATAAATATGTTTGAAGGATTTTCTTTCTCTCTCAATGGATATGAATCAAAGGTATTCTGGAATATTAGAGAAGTTGAGGATACAGATGGGTATATTACTAGACTATATGAAGAGTACGGAAACAAGGGAATAAGAAACTTCGATAAAGCAATTGCTTTGATGAAGCTAGAACCCGTATATAAAGCTCTTGATGCAATAAAGAAGCCATCTACCCTCTCTATTTTATCTAAAATCGTAGAGGGAAAAGCAACAAAAGAAGAGGAAAGAGAGCTTCTTCTAAACCTTGCAGAAGCATATTCAATGCTTTATGAAACATATTCAACGATGGAAGAAGCAACAAAAGGACAGATAGGCTTTGCACCAAAAGATGTAAAACCACAACCTGTAATTAAATTTATTCATTACTTAGGAAAAGCTTTTGGTAAAAAAGGACCTAAGGTATTCCCTTCATGGTCTAGTACAGATACAACTATACCTATTGTCATCGCTTCTGCATTAACTCTCATTCCTTTTAGCGACGAAAAGAAACCTAAAACTCTAATGACAATTGCCGATCGACTTATGCTTACAGAATTCTTCAAAAAGGAACTTGATACTCTTTGCTTAGATGATAATAAGAAGAAAGAGATAATACATCTTAGTGCGCTTCTTCTTTCTTCAACAATGCTAATTAGAGATGAACTAACAGAGGCAAAACCTCTAGAGACACTCTCATGCTTATTAAATGATGATAGTGTAATGAATCTAGCACAGTGCAATGAATACCAAGATGTAGTTTGGTATAACAAAGAAAGTATGCAAAAGATAATTCTTGTCATTACACTTGCTTTTGCATTGTCCAAAGAAAGAAAGACCAAAGAAATCGACCTATTTGCTAGAGAATTATTAGAAAAAGAGTTCAAAAGTGGATATAAACTAAGCACTCTTTTAAAGAGCTAAGTCATTTAGTTGACTTGATTTGACTAGGAGGACTAATATTTCTATATGGAAACTTGGCTTACATATTTAGCAGCCCTGTTAATGGCAGGTGCAACTGCATTTACATTTCCTTCATCAAGCGCTCTTTTAGCCGTGATGAATACTTTGACGCAATATCTAACTAATATAGGTATTTTTATCTTTATCCCAATCTCATTTATTACATTAATGAGTGGAACAGCTTCTTTAAGAAAAGATTCATGTGGAAAAAAAGTTCTAAAAACAAATATTTTATGGGCTCTTATTACCTCAATTGTATTAGTATTTTTAGCACTTCTTTATTCCGCACTATCATCTTCAACGCTTCCTGTTACAGCATCTGCTGGTGGTAATTATGTAGACTTATTAGAAAACTATTCTAATTCAATTGATTCACTTGGTGTTTCATCTTTAATGAATAGGCTCTTTTTACCTGGAATTGTGACTGCACTAATTATGGGTATTGCTTTAACACCATCTGCAGATATCATCAGACCAGCCTACACTACAATAAACTCATTTTCTGAAGTAATGTACAGAATTCAACGAACAGTTTCTTACTTCGGATGTCTTTATGTTTATGTAGCAGGAACATACTTTTTCTTAAATTTATGGCAAGAAAAAACAGCATTTGTTTCTCCATCTTTCTTTATTTCCCTACTTGGAGCAACAGTTGTACTAGTTCTTGTAATACTACCTCTTCTATATAGTATTTTTACATCATTTAAGAAAAATCCTTATTCTCTCATTGGCAAGTCATTATCATCACTTTTCTTTGGCTTCGTCAGTGGAAATATCTACATAACAGGTCTACAGAATGAGGCTATAGATAGATGTAATCTTGGTGTCCAAAAGAGAATTGTCTCAACAACTGTTCCTTTTGGCATAATCATCACAAGAGGCGGAACATGCTTTGTTTCAACCGTTACTGTCCTTTCAATTTTAAGGGCTTTAAATGCTAACGTAACATTCTTTGCCTCTGTTGTAATTGCTATTACTGTTATTATTCTAAGCTTATTATCATTTATGTGTGCAGGCTTTGAAACAGCAATGATTAGCGTAATGTTATTTAGAGTCTTAAACATCAACGTCTTTGGTGCGGAAGCAGCTATTATTGCAATAATTCCTTTCTTAAATGGAATTGCAACTTTGATTGATATAACTCTTATAACAATGGCTACAAATATTGTTGCAGTAAAAACAAAGACAGATGTAATAATTCCAGCTAGGGATACTATCTAATGCAAAACCAAAATAGAAAACTACTTATATCTCAGTTATTAATCCAAGTCGTTATAACTGTTCTTTATACTTTTGGCTTTGTAGAGATACTCCTATTTAATGGAAGAAATAGTGGTCTTGAAGGCTTAGTCGAACCTACAATTAAGTACTTTCCTTTCTTAATTATCTTAATTTGTTCGATTCTTCCACAGGGATCCTTGCTGATTAAACACAAACTCCATAGCCAGGATGGAGAGATTCTTCCTCTCCTCTTTACAGTTGTTTGCCTCCAAGCTTCACTCATTGTTAGTGAAGCCATGGATGCTAGTGGATATTTGTTTTTATTCCCATATCAACTTATAGTTTTACAGCGCTTTTCGCTACTCTCATCAGCATCAATGTTTTTACTTTCATCGCTAAGATACTATGGTTTTTCGTCCTCTAATATTGGACTATATAATTTTGTATTCTTAGCAGTACCATTTTTGCTCTCTGCTATTATCCCATTTTCTTCATATGAAGGACAAACTTTAATCTATTCTTCTTTTTATGAAGTATACTTAGAGATAGCAATTACCATTATCTATGTGTCATCTATAATTACATTTATCTTTTTAGCAATCAAAGATAAAACATCTTTAAACGTTAAGAGATCGATATCATTTATATTTATTTCAATTGGATTATATCTCTCTCAAATAAATGAATTATGGGCAGCTATTACTTCTTCTGCTCTCTATATAATTGGAACAATAATTCTCGTTATAAACGCTGGAGATAGTTTATAGTTTATAATTATTAGCAATAAAAAAGACCCAAAAGAAATCTTTTCCTTTGGGCCTTTTTCTTTGTGTGTTTTTTACTTATTTAAGTTGATTATGGACTTATCATAATCACTTGGAGCATCAAAACCTAAGAAATTCATTAGCGTTGCAGCAATAGATGAGATACCTAATCCTGTATTGAGTGTCTGAGAATACTCACCCTTATATTCAGGGTCATATATGATACATGGAACAGGATTAAGAGAATGAGATGTCTTTGCTTTTGGCTCACCATTTTCTTTTCTCTTTACGCTACCGTCTTTAGCATGCTCATACATATCATCAGCATTACCATGGTCTGCTGTAATAACCATGACACCACCACTCTTTTCAATAGCTTTCATTAATCTTCCAATCTGAAGATCCATAGCTTCCATTGAACATACAACAGCTTCAAATACACCTGTGTGGCCAACCATATCACCATTAGGGTAGTTAAGCTTGATTAAGCCCCATTTTCCTGTCTCAATTTCCTTGATTACTCTGTCTGTGATATCCGCACACTTCATCCAAGGTCTTTCTTCAAAAGGAACAATGTCTGAAGGAATTTCAACATAATCTTCTAGCTTTTCATCAAACTTTCCAGACTTGTTTCCATTGAAGAAGTATGTTACATGTCCAAACTTCTGTGTTTCAGAGATTGAGAACTGCTTTACGTTGCTCTTGCAAAGATATTCAGCCATTGTTCTATCAATAGCAGGAGGAGAAACAAGATACTGAGAAGGAATATGCAAGTCTCCGTCATACTCCATCATTCCAGCATACTCTACTTGTGGGAATCTCTTTCTATCAAATTCTTTAAGATCCTTTTCTTCAAAGGCCTTTGATATCTCAATAGCTCTATCCCCTCTAAAGTTAAAGAGAATAACACTATCGCCATCATTAATTGTTCCAATTGGCTTTCCATTTTCAGCAATAACAAATGGTGGTAAATCCTGGTCAATAGCACCTGTTTCTTTTCTGAGAGTAACAATAGCATCGTGAGCAGATGCAAACTGTCGTCCTTCTCCTAAAACATGTGTTTCCCATCCTTTCTTTACCATATCCCAATTTGCGTTGTATCTATCCATTGTGATGACCATTCTTCCACCACCAGAAGCAATCTTTGCATCAAAAGTACCATCTTTTGATAGCTCCTGTAAGAATTCAGCAAATGGATCAAAGTAGTCTAAAGCAGACATCTCTCCAACATCTCTTCCGTCTAGAAGAGCATGTACTCTGACTCTCTTTACGCCTTCTTTCTTAGCTTCTACAACCATTGCTTTTAGATTGTTGATGTGAGAATGAACATTACCGTCACTTAAGAGTCCAATAAAATGAAGTGTTGTGCCCTTATCTTTGACATTCTTTATTAGCTTTTTCCATGTAGCGCCTTCAAACATCTTTCCAGACTCAATTGAAGAAGCAACAAGCTTAGCACCTTGGTCAAAAACACGTCCACAACCCATTGCATTGTGACCAACTTCACTGTTACCCATATCTGCATCAGTTGGAAGACCAACAGCAGTTCCATGAGCTTTTAGCTTAGTCCAAGGGCATGTCTTTAGCGCATGATCCAAATTGCCTGTTAAAGCTCTTTTAACAGCATCTCCATCTTCATACTTACCAAAGCCTACACCATCCATAATTACGAGAACAACAGGTCCTCTTCTTTTAATGATTCCATTTTTATTCAAAGGTTCAACCATTTTTTTTACTCTCCTTTGAGATGTTTTTATTTTCTTTAAATATATATGATTAGTCTAGTCATTTGCTAAGAGGGCTTGTTGCCTGCTCTAACCATGGCTTAGTTTCATCAAATACATAATCAATGAGCTGATCTCTTACCCACTGGTGATAAGCGTCAATCTGTGAAATCTCAACATCTGTAAGATATCTTACATCAATGAGCTTCTTTTCATACGGTACCATTGAGAGTACTTCAAAATTATAGAAAGAGCCAAACTCTGTCTCTGCATAATTTTGTACTGCAATTAGATTCTCAATTCTTATTCCGTATCGTCCAGCTTTATATACACCAGGCTCATCTGAAACAACCATTCCTGTTTCAAGAGGAACATTAAGCAATCTGCTTGAAATGTTACATGGTCCCTCATGTACATTTAGTCTACATCCAACGCCGTGGCCTGTACCATGCATGTAGTTTTCGCAAGAACACCATAAAAACTGCTTAGCAAGAATATCTAACTGAGTACCAACTGTTCCTTTTGGGAATATCTGACGAGCAAGCGCAAGATGTCCTTTTAAGACTAATGTATAATCCTTCTTTTGCGCTTCTGTTGCTTCTGTCCCAAAAAGAAGAGTTCTTGTTAAATCTGTTGTTCCAAATTCAAACTGACTACCAGTATCAAGAACAAGTAAGCCCTGTCCCTCAACTTTTTTATTACTATCTTCATCTGGACTATAGTGAACTACTGCACCATGTTCATTAAAAGCAGAAATAGGTTCAAAAGATGGTCCTAAATAGCCTTCCATTTTCTTTCTTTCATCTTCAAATCTTCTAGCTATTTCAAGTTCGCTATAGACTCCAAGAGGATCAATAGATGCCATGAAATTAGCAAAGGCTACACCATCTAAGAAATGAGCTCTCCTCATTCCTTCCATTTCAACAGGATTCTTTCTTGCTTTTAATTTTGTTGTAATATTATCTCCTGTTTTATTCTTCTTCTTTGCTAGAGAAGAATAGAATGTGTAAGCACATTTATTTGGAGAATAATAACCAATACCCTTCTTTGTTAAGACAGGCAAAGATGAAGCTATCTCATCATATCCTTTTATAGTGAAATTCTCTTCAACTCTCTTCAATAAATCTTTTGAAAAACGTTTTTTATCAACAAAAAGAATTGCTTCTTCAAACGAAATGAATAGATAAGAAACAAAAACAGGATTACATGGGATATCATTTGCACGAAGATTAGTCAGCCATGCAATATCATCAATAGACGAAATAAATGTCCAAGAAGCACCTTCTTGTCTTAGCTTTAATCTGACGAAGTTTATCTTTGCAGCTGCTGTAAAGCCTGCATATTCATCTTTCATGCTAACACATGACGAAGAAGGAATACTTGGTCTATCCTTCCAAATAGGAGAAAGATAATCATCTGTACCAACAAGACTAATACCCTTCTCTTTTAGTTTCTTCTCCATATCGAGGAAGGTTGAAATAGATACAGTAGAACTATCTACTCCAACCTTCTCATTTTTATTTAAGTTTTCACAAAGCCACTCTAAAGGAGAAGGAACACCATCTAAGCCCTGCTTCATTAAAATATATTCTGTCCCTTTTATCTGCTGTTCTCCCTGTAAATAATAACGAGAGTCCACCCATAAAAGGGCCTTATCTTTTGTAATAACTACTGTTCCTGCAGAACCAGAAAAACCAGAAATAAACTCTCTAGTTCTCCATCTTGCGGCAACATATTCACTTTGGTGAGGATCTGTACCTGTTATATACCAAGCATCAATAGCCTCACTCTCCATTCTTCTTCTTAGTTCATCTACTCTTTCTTGTATCATTTTCTTTCATCCTTCTTTGATAATAATTACAACCAACTAATAAAACTATTCCAACAACAACCATAATGAAGCAAAAAACTTGGCCTTTTGATATATTTCCAAAGCTTTCGAAAAGGTAAATATTACTACTCTTCTTTCCAAACGATAAAACATAGCCGATATCACTATCTGGTTGTCTAAAATATTCAATAAAAAATCTTATAAGACCATACCCAATTAAGTATGAAGAAAGGATAGTACCATCGCAAAGATTCTTCTTATCTTTTATTTTCTTAACAATAAAAAAGAGAATAAGAGCAAGAACTATTCCTTCAAAAAACGCTTCAAAAAGCTGACTAGGCCAACGTGGAAGATTAACATAGTCGCCAACTTTATATTCTAGTCCTACTTTGTCTGCGACATCTCTTACCCATTGATGGATAGTACTAAATCTTTCTGCATCAGGAAAAACCATTGCTATAGAAGAAGTACTTACTCTTCCATATAACTCTCCATTAAAGAAATTTCCAAGACGTCCCCAAGTATAAGCAAGAGGAACAGAGAGTGCTATGTAATCTGCCATTTTGAAAAAATTAAGTTTTTTTACTTTTGAAAAGATTAATCCCCCAATTACAGCTCCAATTACACCTCCATGGTAGCTCATTCCAGGAAGTCCTACAAATTTGCCATTTCTAAAAGGCCAAAATATTAAATATGGGTGCGTTAAATAGTAAGTTGCATCATCATAGAAAAGACAAGAGCCTATCCTTGCTCCAATTAATAAAGAAATTACTACTGTTAAAAAAAAATCATCACAGAGTTCTTTTTTATCTTTTAGAATGGCATCTTTTTTTATATTTTTTGAATAAATTAGATATGCAGTTGCAAAAGCAAAAATGTACATGACTGCATACCATCTTATTGGTAACCCATTAATTACGTAGGGACTAATCCATGTTGGATAATTTACGAACATTACCATAGTCGAATTATACGACTTTGACTCTTCTTTAACAATTATTAGAGCTATTTAGATTATCTTAATGACTTAATTTTTTGAATTTTGTTGAAATTATATGCAACAACACACAATATACAAACTTTTGAAATTCCTCTTTTTCAAAAAGAGATTTATTATTTTCCTATGAAAAAATTACTGGTTGTTACATTTTTAGTATTACTTTCTTTATCTCAAATATTTTCTTCTCCTTCTTTTGAGAGATATTTAGCACCTACATCAGTCCAGTACACTACTTCAACACAAGAATCTGCTGTGAATGCAGCATCTCTTTCAGAAATGCTATATGCATTGGGAAATCTGTATAGCTACTTAGATACCAACTATCTATATGACATCGATAATACCAAAATGAAGAATGCTGTAATTTCTGCAATGATAGATTCTCTTGGCGATAAGTATTCATACTACATAGCTCCAGATGAAGCTGAAGAATATAAAGAAGAAACTGACGGGAAGTACGTTGGTATAGGAACATATTTAACGAAAGTAAACCCAACGTTCATTGATTGGGATGATCCATCTACTTACATGGTAATAATAACTTCTCCATTCCCAGGAGGACCTGCAGACAGAGCTGGCTTACGCGCTGGTGATATGATTAGCCACGTCAATGGAGAAGAGATATACGAATTAGATGCTAATAGCGCTAGTAAGCTAATTAGAGGAGAAAGGGACACGCCTATTACCCTTACCGTCCATCGAGGTTCTGCTGTTTTCGATATTACTCTTACGCCAGAGGAAATAACAACACCATCCACCTCTTCAGGCATACTGAATGATGATATTGGCTACTTGGCTATAACAGAGTTTAGTAAGACAACCTTTGATAGCGTAAAGGAAGATATTGCAAAACTTCTTGAAAAAGGTGCCACAAGCCTCATTATTGACCTAAGAAATAATGGTGGTGGCAACGTTGACTCTTCACTGAGCATTGCCAATATGTTCGTGGAAGAAAATAAAGTGTTGATGACAACTAAATTCAAAGAAAGTGCATCCAACAAGAACACTGTATATACTTCTACAGATTACCTTGCTGTTGACAAAAACTTCCCTATTGTTGTTCTTGTAAATGGAGGAACTGCAAGTGCTAGCGAGATTCTTACAGGTGCATTGAGAGATAATAATCGTGCACTTGTTGTTGGTTCACAAACCTATGGTAAAGGCATTATGCAGTACTCTGTATCATTTATGGGAGGGTATTTAAACTTAACTGTCGCAAACTATTACACTCCAAGTGGAGCTTCAATCCACGAGATTGGTATTACTCCAGATTTTGTTGTAAACACTCCAGATTATACAGATGAAGAATTAGAGGCTTACTCTGAATTTTTGAAAACAGATGCTATAAAAGAATGGCTTAATAGTCATCCTGATTATTCAAAGGAAAACATCCTAGCCTTTGCAGATCACTATAGTGATACTAGTGTTCCAAAAGAGCTCTTATGCTTGTTAATGCGTAACGAATACATCTACTCACTTGATTACGATAAACGTCCTGTTGCTGATCCAGATTTTGATACACAGTTAGCTAAAGCAATTGAAGTAATCAAAAGTGGTATAACAGTTGAAGAAGTGAATAATAACAGTAATAAAAGTGCAGAAGTAGAGGTACAAAATCAATGAGGCTTTTCCTATTAGATAAAAGCTATGATGGTTCTAATCTTTACAGCCTAAAAAAGAGAGATATCCAATATCTAGAAAAGGTTTTGCGCCTAAAAGAAGGAACAGTATTCACTGCAAAAGACTCTAGTGAAAACTACTATAAAGCAACAATTCTTTCTGATGGTGTACTCTCACTTATTCCAACTACAGATATAGAAGATACTCTTCTTGATGCTCTTTCATCTTATATGGGCCCATTTGTCCCTATCGATATGTATATTTCAATTCTCAAAGGAAAGAAAAATGAAACTGTGGTAAGAGCACTAACAGAGATAGGAGTAAGAAAGATTACATTCATTTCCACTCGCTACACCCAGGAATCAGATTTCTCCTCTCACCAAAAAGAAAGACTAGAGATAATTGAAAAAGAAGCTGTTCAACAGTGTGGAGGAAAGACCCCTATTCTCTCTGGTCCAATTAGCTTTGAAGAAGCTATAAAAGTGGCAGAAGGAAGAAAACTAATACTTCACCAAGCAAAAAGAGGAAAAACAAAGTCCCTTAATGAACTTTTTTCTGAAGATAAAAATCTTAAAAAAGTCGTATCATGCTTCATCGGTCCAGAAGGAGGCTTTTCTGATGAAGAGTGCAATTTTGCAGAAGAAAATAACACTATTCCCGTACTTTTGAATACAAACATCCTTCGTGCTGAAACCTCTGCGGTTTACACAGCAGCTGCCATTCAGGCAATTTTACAGAATTAAATCTTAAAATTTTTATATTGACTTATACTATTTCCCCCTTAATACTATCCTAACCTGGGGGGAGGTAGATTTGAATGTAACGTTAATAGGCAAAAGTACTGCACTTTTCAAAGCTCTTTCTGAAGTAATAAATGAAAATGACACATTAACTGAATTTAATAATGATGTTTCTTCATTAAAGTTAGTAGCTGGAGATATAGTCTTTATTGCGTCTGAAGATTTTGATTTCATCAAAAGAGTAAGAATAACAATTCCTTTATATGTGCCACTTATTGTCTTTACACAAAAAAGTACATGGTTCACTTTAGTTGATTCTCTTGGAATATCTGTTTTGCATACTCCAATTACCATGTTAAAGCTCAGGAATATCATTGAAGATGGAAAAGCTTTTTCAAGAGCTAACTCTTTCCTACTTCAATTTATTGCTGGCAACAGCAGAAAGACACAAGAACTTAGAAATAGCATTATCTACTTTGCAAAGAACGCTCTTCCTCTTCATTTAAATGGAGAGACAGGAACAGGCAAAACCCTTGCGGCAAAACTAATTCATAGCTTACAAAACCATAAAAAAGAACTTGTTTATATAAACTGTGCCAATTTAAATTCAGCTATTGCTGATTCAGATCTATTCGGCCATACAAAAGGGGCATTCACTAATGCCGTAAATCCACGAAAGGGTCTTATCAATCAAGCAAACGAATCTACACTTTTTCTTGATGAAATAGAAAATCTTCCTTTAGACAAACAAGGAAAGCTCTTAGATACTATCGAAAATGGATTCTATCGCAACATTGGTGATGACAGTGCACAAAAATCTACATTTCGTCTTATAACAGCAGCCCAAAGCTCATTAGAAGAATTAGTAGACAAGAAGAAACTAAGAAAGGACTTTTACTATAGAATTTCTAATTTAAATATTAATATTTCCCCTCTCAGAGATCATAAAGAAGATATTCCCGAAATTGTATTGCATTATGAAAACAAGAATAAAATAGAAAAAGGACGGATTACAGATTGTACCCCGTTAATGCAATCTGAGTGGAAAGGTAATATTCGTGAGCTTATACACTACTTAGATAGAGTTTTTAGCCATGTAAGACACTAGATAAAAGAGTTTCCTTTTTATTACTTATTTAAGCTATTTTCTTTAGTTATCTAATGTTATAAATATTTTCACACAAATGTGAAAAACGTGTTAAAAACTATTGTTAATTTTAGTTTTTCACATTTTTCACAATTGCCCTTTTAATATTAAATAGTTATATAATTTCTATAAATTTGAGGGGGAATTTTTTTATTGTATTTCTTTATATTACAATAAATTAAATAAACATGTTATTATTATCACAAATTGTCGTTTATCTCTACTATATTTTGAGTTTTTCACACTCTAATTCTTTATTGTGCAAAAATGTGAAAAAAATGTTAAAAACTCATATTTAGTGTATTTTTTCATATCTAAGGCTCTTAAGAAAAAAGTATTATTGTTAAGAGACTTTTCAAGCTATATAATCTTTAATATGGCATGTGTATACGGAATAGGAAATCCATTGATTGATTATATTTGCTCTGTCACTGAAAAAGACCTAGCAGATTTAAATTTAAGTAAAGGAACTATGCTTCTTATCGACAGCGATAAGCAAAACGAGATAGTTGAACACACTAAAGGAAGAGATATTATATACTCATGTGGAGGATCATGCCCAAATACAATGGTAACCCTATCCTCCCTTGGAGTAAAAACTATACTTGCAGGAAGTATAGGAGATGATAATCTTGGTAGAGAGTATCGTTTACGCCTAAAAGAAAGCAACGTAATAGATCAGCTCGTAACAAAAAAAGAAAGTGTGACTGGAACATCAATAATTCTTTTAACTAACGATAAAGAAAGAACTATGAATACATATTTAGGCGCAAATAGATTATTTACGCCAGAAGATGTTGTTGAAGAGTCTGTTCTACAAGCTGATTTATTCTATTTCACAGGTTATATGTGGGATACAGATAATCAAAAAAAATCTGTCCTAAAAACTCTTAAGTTATTTAAAGACAAAGGAAAAAAGATTGCTTTTGATGTTGCTGATCCATTTGCTGTAGGACGCTATAGGCAAACATTCCAAGAGCTAATAGCTGACTATTGTGATATTGTTTTTGCTAACAGTGAGGAAGCAAGATATTTAATGGATAACTACGATCCATATGAATGTTGCAGAAGTCTTGGTAAACTATGTCCTATTGCTATTGTAAAAAATGGCAAGAAGGGTTCTTTTATCTCAAACAACAGAGTTATAACTCAAATACCATCCTATGGCACTAGCATCCCTGTAGATACTACTGGCGCAGGAGATACATATGCATCGGGATTCCTTTACGGCTACCTCACAGGTAGAGATTTAGTATCTTCATGTAATATTGCTTCCTACCTTGCAGGTGAAATAATAGCTAGAATAGGTGCGCAATTTGATAAAGATTCCATTGTGAAGCTTAAATCATTTATCGATAAAAACTTTCCAATATAGTGTAAAAAATGACTCTCTAATCATTTTCTATTAGGGAGTCATAACATTCCAATTATTTAAAATTAATAATTTTGGCTTACTAACTCAAAATAAGACTGTGGATGAGCACATACAGGACACTTTTCTGGAGCTTTCTTTCCAATTACGATATGACCACAATTTCTACATCTCCAAACCATTTCGCCATCTCTAGAGAAGACAAGACCCTCTTTAACGTTCTTTAGAAGTGCAAGATATCTCTTCTCATGCTCTTTTTCAATTTCACCAACAAGTCTGAACTCTTTTGCTATCTTATCGAAACCTTCTTCTTCAGCTTCCTCTGCAAATTTTTTGTACATATCTGTCCATTCATAGTTTTCACCACTTGCTGCTTCTTTTAAGTTCTCGAGAGTGCTCTTTATCTCTCCACCCTCTAAGTACTTAAACCACATTTTTGCATGTTCTTTTTCGTTATCTGCTGTTTCTAGGAATATAGCTGCAATCTGCTCATATCCATCTTTCTTAGCCTTTGAAGCAAAGTATGTATACTTATTTCTTGCCTGACTCTCTCCTGCAAATGCAGCCATTAAGTTTTTTTCTGTCTTTGATCCTTTTAATTCCATATAAAATATCCTTCTTTAATAAATGGGAAGATTCTTTCCCTACTTGTAATATAACCCCAATGATAAAAATAGCAAAGAAAAAGACATGCCATAAGACATGTCTCAAGATTTACTTTACAGGTATAATTCTTACCTGTTTATATAAGCCTTCGCCTTCGCTCTTTGTCTCTACAC
>JBNMJW010000002.1:0-45875 GCA_050874025.1 Candidatus Ornithospirochaeta sp. | reverse complement strand
GATAAATACCATTCTAGATACTGCTAAGAAGAATGGTATAGACAGATACAAGATGATAAATTCCGTACTAGATAATACTGCTCATCCTTTACTTGAGTCGGTTTTGGTTTAGTGTGACTGAATAGTTACAGAAAAAAGATAAAAAACTTTCCAAGGTAATAGATCAAGTTGGTCATATTTACCGCGAGGTTGATAGTGATATCTTTTCGTCTGTCATTCACCATATAATTGGCCAACAAATCTCCACTAAAGCTCAATTAACTATTTGGAAAAGAATGCAGGATAAGTTAGGCAATGTAAATGCCGAAACAATACTTACATGCACGGATAACGATCTTTAATCTCTTGGTCTGACCTTCAGAAAAGTAGAGTATATTAAGGACTTTGCACAAAAAGTCCATTTAGGTGTGTTCGATTTAAACGCAATTGAAAGAATGGACGATAATGATGCAATTAAAGAGTTAACAAAGCTAAAAGGTATTGGTGTTTGGACTGCAGAAATGATTCTGTTATTTTGCCTAGAGCGTCCAGATATATTTAGCTATGACGACTTAGCTATTCGCCGAGGACTATGCATGCTCTATCACCATAAAAGCATAAGCTCTAAGTTGTTTGAAAGATATCGTAAGCGTTTTCACCCATATTGCAGTGTTGCGAGCCTCTATTTATGGAAGGTTTCGAATGGCGTGCTCTTGGAAGAAAAAGGAGAGGAAAAATAGAATGGAAGGCATTGTTGTTTTATTTGAAGTAAAGCCTACAAAAGAAGGCTTAATGAGATATTTAGAGCTAGCAAAAATGCTTAAGTCATCTATTGCTTCTTGTGATGGCTTTGTCTCTTCTGAGCGCTTCTCTAGTCTTAGCGAAGACGGAAAATTGTTATCTATGAGCATATGGCGAGATATTAAAGCTGTAGAAAAATGGCGCAATTGCATCGACCATCGCATGTGTCAAAAAGAAGGACGTGAGAAGCTGTTTGAGAGCTATCAAATAACAGTATGTTCATCCATTCGCTCTTATTCGCTGAAAAATAGAGAAGAAGCGCCAAGCGATTCAAATAGCTTTTTTATGGAGAACGAGAAATGATATATCAAGTACATTACGATTCCCCAATAGGAGGAATTCTTCTTGCCTCTGACGAAGATGGCTTGACAGGGTTATGGTTTGATGGAGAAAAGTATTACCCATCCAAAGAAGGGGTGGAGAATATGAAAGAAGAAGAAAATACGATTTTAACTGAAACAAAGAGATGGTTAGATATATATTTTACAGGCGTAAATCCCGATTTTATTCCTCCTCTTCATCCAATTGGTTCTACATTTCGTAAATATGTATGGGATATCCTATTAGAAATTCCATATGGAGAAACAATAACCTATGGCTCAATAGCTAAAGAGCTAGAGAAAAAGCTTGGTTATAAAAAGATGTCTGCACAAGCAGTTGGTGGCGCCGTTGGCCACAACGAAATTTCTATTATAATTCCATGCCACCGTGTAGTTGGTACAAATGGGAACCTCACGGGATATGCTGGCAGCATTGATAAAAAGATAAAACTATTAGAACTAGAGCATGTAGATTTGTCTAAATTTTTTGTTCCAAAAACGGGGACTGCTCTTTAATTGTTGGTAATGCTTTTGTGTATTTATATATTGCAAATGCAGCATAAAATGCCACTATAAGTTCTGTTAGTGGCATGCTAAACCAAATAGAATTTGCACCCAAAATAGACGGAAGGATCATAATTAAAATTCCACTAATAACAATGCCTCTCAAAACAGAAACTATACTAGCTTCTTTTGGCCTCATTATTGATTGAAAATAGTACGTTGAAAAAATATTAAATGGCAACAACAAGAACGATAGTCCATAAGTTCTAATAATAGATGGTGCTAGTGTTAATATTTCCGGTGTAGGGGACATAAAAATGCGGATATATAAAGAGGGGAAAATAGTGCTGAGTACTAACCAAAATACTCCGAAAGCAAGAGTTGTCATTAGAGCAAGAGAAAGTGTTTCTTTGATTCTTTTGCCATTTTTTGCTCCGTATGAAATAGAAATAATTGGTTGGGAAGCTTGTCCAACACTATATGCACAACATTGAACAAAGGTGCTTACTTGAATGATTACTCCATATATTGCTAGAGCATTTGATCCAAGATAATTCATTATCTGTCTGTTGAAAAGGATTGTTAATATACCCATTGCTATATCAATAAAGAAGGAAGAAAAGCCTGCAACAGAGATTTCTCCTATCTTTTTTATTGGCTCTTCTGTTTTAACTAGGCTAAGGCTGTTCTTACGAGATAAAAAGTGCGTTAGCATGATAATAAATGAGATAGCAGCACCAAGTGCGGTGGCAAGCCCAGCGCCATAGATTCCCATATTACAAACAAAAACGAAGAAATAATCACCAAAAACATTGAAGATTCCTCCAGAAAGCACACTGATTGTTGCAAGTCTGGGATTGTTGTCATTTCTTAAGAATGCAGATAATAACTGGTTGAAAAGAAAGAGTGGAAATACATACTTAATTGGACGAACATAGCGTTTAGCTAGCGCTAATAGATCCTCGTTTGCTCCAAAGAATCTTAAGAGATGTTCTTCAAAGAGAATAAGTGTAGCCCATACTATGATAGATATAATAACAGCGCCAAGAACGGAAGATGTGAAGTACTTATTTGCTTCTTCTGCTTTTTCTCCACTTCCTCTTTTTGTTGAGAAGATAACGCTTCCTCCAATACCTAGTAAAAGACCCAAACTGTATATTATGTTCCAAAAAGGGGCAACAACAGCTAATGCTGCTGTTCCTTCCGGTCCATGATAGATGCCAACCATTGAAGCATCGACAATAGAATAGATTGATGAAACAAGAGCACTACCAAAGGCTGCTGAAAGATATTTAAAATAGACTGTTTTTATTTTGTCGTGTAATAAATCCATTTTCTTATACTCCTAATTAAAATGGACAAGAAACAGTCATTTCAAACCGTCTCTTGTCCAGCTATTACTTCTATGAGTAAATCACCCTCCGAGCGAATAGAGAGTTATATAACACAACAAAAACCATCAGTCAATAAAAGTCATGATGTTCTGAACAATCGAAATATATTCTTTTCTGAAAGAATCTTTAATAATGAGATTATAAATTCGAAAAAGGAGTGAGATTTATTTATAAATTATTAAATCACGTACACGTTGTATCTTAAAAAAGAGACTATAGTTAAAAATATTACCACTAAACCGTTTTTACAGTAAAAAAAGATTGCAAATTCTATACACGGAGTTTAGATTCTATTTACATCGAAGAAATGAGATTTATCTGTGTGGGGGAATGATAAATAGCGTAGGAATTGTTTTGGGGGGATAAGAAAAGATAATTCCTCTATTTATCATTTGGAGAAATGCTTTGGGTTTTGCATTTCTCCTTTTTTTTGATTTGATGGGCAGTTTTTTTATTGCGTGTTTTTATAATGTATGTGAGAATGTTTCTGTTGCAGGTAAAACTGTAGCTCCCAGCAAAGGGACAAGGAGGTTGCCGCTGAAGAATTATTTCCAGCGGTTTTTTAATGTATTCTTTTGCTAGGTAGTACTGTTATACTGTAAGGGGAAAGTAAACAGGATGGAAAAAATGAAAAAATTTTTATTATTGTTCATTGTATTAGGCTTGGTCCTAGTGTCTTGTGGAACAACAAGGTTTTCCTTTGATAGAACTGAGAGAAATATAGTTGAACTTGGTGGCAAATACGATAAAAAAACAGAAGAAGATATTAAAAAGCTTTACGAAAAGGATGGCCTCGATGAGGTTATTAAAGAGGTCTATGAGGGGACATATACTGTAATTGATGTACAGGGCTACCTTGGAGATGATATTTGGAAAGAATATCAGAAGAGAGACGAAGAGCTCCTTAAAGAGATTGAAACGCTCCGTAAGACAGAAGGCTTAGATGCTGTAGTATCTGCAGTGCTTGACGAAACATATCCAGAGAACATGGTTGTTGCAGCTTTTGGAGGAGAAGAAAAGAGACTTGCCGCTGACTTTAGAGCTAACTTAGAGGAAAAGACTAATCTTCGTGATGATTTAAGACAAATTCTTGAAGAAGAGGGCTATGAAGGCATTAAGAATGCTCTTGTTGAGGGTATTTATGATGAAGAAACTATTGAAGAATACCTTGGAACAAGCACTCTTGATGCTGCAAAAGAAATATATGCAAAAGAGACAGGAACAGATGGCTTTACTCCATTAAAGAAGGGCGAGGGTATAAAGAATAGCAATAATAATGGCGAGATGGAATTTGTTTCATCTTCAAAAACATCAGCTAATAACCAAAAGAGTAGTGAAGAGCAACTGATTATAACAATTGTTTCTATCGTTGTTGTTCTTATTGTTATCTATGTCTTAGCTGCAGTTGCTCGTAGCCTAAATAAGGGACCAATAAAGGTTGTTATAGCTATACCTGTAACGTTTATCGTAACTGCTCTTGCTGTAGGAATTTCAACATTGTTGACAGGTTGGACTATATATTACCTAGCATATCTACTTGTCCTTCCTGCTTATTTCATTCTTACAGCAGAAATGAGGGACTAGACTCTATAGCTTTTAATTTTTCTAAAATCTCAGAGGAGTAGAAGAACTTATCGAGTGCAATTATTCCCGCACCCTCTAAGACACCCTTATCTCCTCTTTCTGCTCTATAGATTGTGACACTTTCTCTGTTTGGAGGGAGTGTCATTTTTAATTTGTCACTTAGTGAAGCATATAAATCACTTGGCATGTTTGACAGTTCACCTGTAATAACTATGCTCTCTGCCCCTAGTGCTTGGACGGCCTCTGCAAGCGCAAATGATAGTGCTTTCGTTGCATCATCAATTGCTAAAAGACCTCTTTCTTCTGTAGTTAGTTTTCTATATTGATTTATGCCTGTACTACTCTTTAAGGCAAGGCCAGAAGCAACTACATTTAAGCAACCATTACCACCACATGAACAAGTAATTCCATTTGTTACTTTCATATGACCAAATGTAGGAATGGAAAAAAGGATTTCATTTTTATATGCAGCTTCAATACTATCTGACCAAGAAACGTATAAGCACTTTTCTCTCTTTGTATATTCTTCTTCGGCTTTTGCTTGGCTTATGACATGAGAAGAGTATGTGACTGGCCAAGGAAATGCTGATGATGGTACTTCATCTTTGTCTTCTGAGACAATTGTCACTCCATAGACAATAGGATTATCTGCTGTCATTTTATTAATAAATGAAGCGATTTGATTAATCATGTTTTCATCTTTTGGAAATCTTTCAAAACGAAGCACTTGTCCAATAAGATTTGACGCAGAAGCTGTGACGGTTGATTGAGAGAAGACGAAAGAAAAGACTCTGCCCCCATTTTTCTTTATAGATAATTTTGTTGATGGACGGCCAGATGTTGACATATCTTTCTCGCCACTCTCAATTAGGCCATCTTTTATTAATGAATCTGTTATCTCAGATATAGAGACTTTATTAATAATTAATTCTCTTGATAATTCGGCTCTTGATAGAGAGCCCCTTCTCAAAGCGTTAAGGACTTTGAGCTTATTTATTTTTCTTGCATTGTCAGGTCTTGAGAAATCCATATCACTATTATAACAAAAGAATGTTGCCTTCCGTCATCTTTATTATTATTTTTTGTTGTGAATTATGGAGGAAAAGAATGGCAAGTAAGAAATTTAAGACAGAAGTTGCGGACCTTCTGCATCTATTAATCCATTCACTTTATTCAAATAAAGAAATATTTGTCCGTGAATTAATATCTAATGCTTCAGATGCTATAGATAAACTAAAGTATCTTTCCCTTACAGATGGAGCTCTAAAGGGTTATTCATTTGAGCCAAAAATTCAAATTTCATTTACAGAAGATGGAGAGAGAACTCTTTCTATTAGTGATAATGGTATTGGAATGAATGAGCAAGATTTGAATGACAATCTTGGAACTATTGCATCTTCAGGAACAAAGAAGTTCTTGGCTAACTTATCTGATGAAGCAAAAAAGGATTCTAATCTTATTGGTCAGTTTGGTGTTGGTTTCTACTCAGCATTTATGGTTGCTAAAAAGGTTGAAGTTCTCTCTAGAAAAGCTGGCGAAGACAAAGCTTATCTTTGGTCAAGCAATGGTGAAACTAGTTACACAATCGAAGAAGCTCAGAGAGATGAACAAGGTACAACAGTAACTTTATATCTCAATGATGATGATTCTACTTATGCAACACGTTGGACCCTTGAGAATTTGATCAAGAAGTATTCAGATCATGTAGCTTATCCTATTTATCTTGAATATGACCAAGTTCATTATTCAGATGAGAAAGATGAGAAAGGTGAGAGCAAGAAGACTGTAGAGCACAAGAATGAGCAGATTAACTCTTGTTCTGCTTTGTGGAGAAGAAATAAGAGTGATCTCAAAGAAGAGGACTATAACGAATTCTATAAGAACAATTATAGCGATAGCGAAAATCCTTTATTCTACATTCATACAAAAGCTGAAGGTGCTACAGAGTATACAACACTCTTCTTCATTCCAGCTAAAGCTCCATTTGATATGAACTATGCTGACTACAAGCCAGGCGTAAAGCTGTACGTAAAGCGTGTCTATATTACAGATGATGATAAGACATTGCTTCCAACATACTTACGTTTTGTTCGTGGTGTTATTGATAGTGAAGATTTACCTCTTAACGTTTCAAGAGAGATTCTTCAAGAGAATAAGATCATGGCTACAATTCGTAATGGTTCAGTTAAGAAGCTATTATCTGAATTTAAGAAGATTAGCGAAAATAATCCTGAGCTATTTGAAAAGTTCATTAATCAGTACAATAGACCTCTTAAGGAAGGTTTGTATTCTGACTATGCCAATAGAGATGCTCTATTAGAAATTGTTCGTTACCATTCTTCAGAAAAAGAAGGATGGGTATCTCTAAAAGAGTACAAAGAAAGAATGAAAGAGGGGCAGAAGGCTATTTACTATATAGCTGGCGCAGATGAGAAGATACTACGCTCTTCACCTCTTGTTCAGGCATTTAAGAATAAGGGCTATGAAGTATTATTACTCGATGAAGATATCGACGAGCTTGTAATTAACATGGTTCCTGAGTATGATTCTGTGCCTCTTAAGGCTATTAACCGTACCGATGCTTTAGATGAGATTTCTACTGAAGATGAGAAGAAAGAGAATGAAAAGAAGAATCCATTAAGAGATAAGATTGCTTCTGCTCTTGGTGACAAAGTAAAGAAGGTTGTTATTTCTTCTCGCTTAGGTGATGCTCCTTCTTTTGTCATCCTTGATGAGAATGATCCTACTCTTGGTATGCAACGCTTAATGAAGCAGATGGGTGGACTTGAGGAAGATATAAAACCAATTCTTGAAGTAAACCCTGAGGCTAACCTTGTTAAGAGAATTGAAGAGAGTGAGAGTGAAGACTTAACAAAGAATCTCTCTGTTGTCCTTCTTGGTCAGGCTCTTCTTTCTGAAGGCATTATGCCTAAGGATCCTGCAGAATTTGCTAAAGCGCTAACTGCTGTAGTTTAACTAATGATAAACGGTGTGACTTTTGCCACACCGTTTTTGTTTCACTTTTTATCTAATCCAACTAGGTATATTTCAAATGAATCGTCACGGCAAGCTTTAGGCTTAAAAGCTTTAGCTTTAACAAACATCTCTCTCATTGATTTAAGTATTTCAACCTGTCCACCACCTTGGAATATTTTTATTACAAGGTTTCCGTGTTCTTTTAGCTGTTCTTTTGCAAGTATTACAACCTGTTCACTAAGCCATTCAGAGCGTGTAGTATCGACTGTTCTGTTGCCAGTAGTCATTGGTGCTGCGTCAGAAATAATAGCGTCATATGGACCATTCTCAATTAGTTTTGCTCTTATTTCCTTGCTAAAAGCATCTCCTACGAATGCCGTAACAGTAGGCGGAACAGGATTTAAGTTTAGTGGATTGAGGTCCACTGCTACTATCTTTCCTTTCCCTTTAATGAGCTCTCGGTGTGTGTATAGTGTCCAAGAACCAGGCGCTGCTCCTACATCTAGAGCACTGTCACCAGGTTTTATTAAGTGGTGAGAAGCATTTATCTCCTCTAGTTTATAAACAGAGCGTGCAGGATAGCCTTCTTTATGGGCTCTTTGTGTATAAGAATCAGCTTTATCTCTTCTGCTATTTGCCATTTTTCTTCCTCAAGATAAATTAAAGCTTGTTTTTTCTCTTTTTAAAAGACTCTATTTTTCTATTGCCCTGTTATCATTCTTCTTTTTTGCTATACTGACAGGGTGAAGAATTCAATTATCAATCGACAATTTAAGTATAGTGACAATAATGCAACATTAATTCTTGTTTTTATTTCATCAGCATTTTTTCTTCTTTCGCAGATATTTCCTTCTCTTATCTATTATGCTTCGATGATTCCTGTCTATATTCATTTTAGACATTGGTATTGGCAATTTGTAACATATATGTTTGCGCATGCCTCATTTTGGCACTTGCTGTCTAACATGTTAGCTTTATACATATTTGGAAGAGTTGTGGAAAAGAACGTTGGAACAAAAGAGTTTTTACTCTTTTATTTTCTCACCGGAGTTCTTTCTGGCGTTGCTTCTTATTTTACTTACTTTTATACAGGGCGCCCTTATGCTGTGATTTTGGGGGCATCTGGAGCTATATATGCCCTAATGTTTTTGTTTGCACTTTTATTCCCTACTGCAATAGTTTATGTATTTGGGCTTATACCAATTAGGGCTCCTTTATTGGTTCTAATTTACTTCTTTATCGATTTCTTTGGGCAATTTGCATCTGATGGTATGGCACATTTTGTTCATTTATATGGACTATTATTTGCCCTATTGTACGTGACAATAAGAATGAGAATTAATCCGTTAAAAAGATGGGGCATCATATGAATGTAAATGAAATCTTAAAGAGGATAAGAAAAGCTAAACCTGATAGGGATGTATTATTATTTGAAAGAGGAAAGCTTAATGTAAGAGTAACCTCTTCCTCTCTTTTTTCTGATATAAATTCAGACCTTCCCAATAGTGATATTATCGACTACCTTTATGATATCGCTTCTTCCACAACAGATGACTTGAGAATAATTTTCCCTAAAGAATGTGATATAGAGAGAATTAAGACTGTATACTTAAACTATCTTTCTCTTGCTATAAAGAGAGATTTAAAGGAACTTAGATCAATCAGATTCAAGATACTAGGATTCTTATTTTTTGGAATTATTGTTTTAACGCTTTCATATTTTCTAGAGGGAATTTCTGCTCGTTTTGTCTACGATAGCGTAAATATCATCGGAGGCTTCTCCATTTGGGAAGCTGCCGATGTATTCTTCTTCGCTCGCTCTGAAAAAAGACGCGAGATGTTTGTTAGACTTAGGCTTGTAAAAAGCGATTGGGTGCTTTAAAGGCCATACTCATAGCGAATATCTGCATATTGTTTTTTTATTACGTTATAAATGATATCTAGCTTTTGATTGTGGTGAATGAAGGCACTCTTCATTGCATTAATGGTAATCTTCTCTAAATCCTTTAAATCCATATTATATTTTTCAACAGCGATGCTCATCTCTTTAGTTAGATTTGTATCGCTCATAAGACGGTTATCAGAACAAAGGAATACTCTGAAGTGATTTCTGAAGAAGATAGGGAAAGGATGCTCTTCGTAGCTCTGGACTGCACCTGTTCCGACATTAGATGTTAGACACATTTCCAATGGAATACGCTTGTCTTCTATATAGTTAGCAAGAGAACCCATCTTTAATATTTGTCCTTTTTCTATTGTCATGTCTTCCATTAGTCGTGTTCCGTGTCCGATTCTATCAGCATGGCAAATCTGGATAGCTTGCCATATTGATTCAAGACCAAAAGCCTCTCCTGCATGTATTGTTATGTTAAAGTTTTTATTTCTAATGTAGTTGAAGGCTTCGATGTGCTTCTTAGCTGGGTGACCACACTCATCTCCTGCAAGATCAAAGCCAACAACGCCTCTATCTGAAAAGGCAACAGCAAGCTCTGCAATTTCTAAAGATAGGGCAGGGTTCTCATTGCGCATTGCACACAAAATTAAACCAAATTCCATTCCAGTTTCTTTTTTGCCAGCTTCTAAACCCTTTAGAACAGCTGTTACAACTTCTTCAAGATTTAAGCCTTTCTTTGTGTGAAGTTCTGGCGCAAAACGTATTTCTGCATAAACTACATTTTCTTTACTTAAGTCGATGACAGATTCTTTAGCTACTCTAAAGAGCGCTTCTTTATCTTGCATTACAGCTGTTGTTATCTGAAATGTTTCTAGATATAAAGAAAGAGATTTTTTCTTACATCCTCTTATAAACCATTCTCTGAGTTCTTCGCTATCATAAGAAGGAAGTTCAATATTTCTTTCTCTAGCTAATTCGATAATAGTAGAAGGACGAAGACCACCATCAAGGTGTTCATGTAATTCAACTTTTGGTACTTTTCTTATAATATCTAAATCTAACATAAATCTATTATAACGAGTTATTTTGATTTCTCAAGAAAGAAGTAATAGTCCAAATAGAGTTATTCTTTTTAACATTTGTCTTGTATTTTCTTTGTTTGTTTGTATTTAATTATAAAAAAATTGAATTATTGATTTTAAATTCTCTTTACAAAAAAACTAATGTTATTCATTATTTAGCTATGGAGACAATTTAATTATGGCAAAAGTAAGTGAATCATTAAACAAGAAGCTTCTCCAAGCCGCAGTCTCTGCTACTAAGGCAAGAGATATTAGAGAATTGGTTGAAAAAGGTGCTGACATTAATGCTCATAATGAATGGGGGCTAACTCCTGTCATGCTTGCAAGCCAGTATAATCATTCTGTTGCCGTTTTAAAGGAAATCATTAATGACGGTGGCGACATTCATGAATGTGAACCTAAGTACAAATCAAATTCTCTTCACCTTGCTGCTAACAGCTCAAAAAACCCAAAGGTTATAGATGCACTTTTAGAGGCTGGTGCTAATTTAGAGGCAAAGAACTATCTTGGAGAAACAGCATTAATCCTTGCTGTTAATACTAACAGCGAAACAAAGATTACAACTGAGCTTATTAAGCTTGGTGCAGACATTAATGCAAAAGATTACCAAGGACATACTGTACTCGAGTATGCAAAGGCTGTTAAGAAGACATACATTGTAAATCTTCTTAAGGGCATGGGGGCAGTTTGAGTTCTTCTTTTTCTTGTGGGGTGCTGCGTTTGTGGCACCTTTTTTATTCTTCAGGCCAAACAAAGTGAGATGAGAGATGTGCTTCTCCGTTATCAACAAGAATATCTTCTCCACTCATCGATTTATTAACAACACTTAGAAAGTAAATCCAAGAGGCAATCTCTTCTTCTGTTGCCCACTTCTTTAATGGTGTAAGTGTCATTATTTCGTCCCAAAGTTTTTTATCATCCATTACAGGACGATTAGATTCTGTTAAGACTCCACCAGGAGAGATTGAATTGCAAATAGCTCTATATTTAACAAGCCTTAGCGCTGTGTTCTTTGTGTATGCAATTACTCCTCCCTTAGAAGCACAATAGATGGGAAACTCGGCTCCCGTATGACTTGAAGCTGACGCAACATTCACAACAGCTTTAATTCCGTCTCTGATTGCATATTTTTCTGTCGTATTTACAGTTCCTATAAGATTTACTTGAATTTCTTTTCCTATGTTTTGTACACCAGCTGAGTTGATTAGAATATCTACATTGTCAACATCTGGTAGAGTAGAGGGAATAGAGACATCGGCTATATAATGAGTGTAGTTTTTGTCTTCGATAGTACTGCTTTTAATATCAAGTCCGACAACAGTATGTCCTTGTTTTAAAAATAGGATGGCAGTTTCTCTACCAATACCACTACTAGTTCCACTAATTAATACTTTCATGTGCCTCTCCATCTTTTATCTTTTGTATGTGCCTTGTAAGAGGAATTGTAATGAAAGGCACAAAGAATGACTCAACAACTAATTCTATTATTGTTCCAGATATTACAGAAGAGAAAATATCTTTCGCATTCATCTCATAAAGAGATAGTCCTATTGGAGCAAAAGCTAATGTCATAAAAAGAGCATTATCTATAAGCTGTCCAACTAAAGTAGAAAAGGATGCCCTGAAGAAGAACTTTGCTTTATTGTCTTTTGTTTTAATCCTGCCTTTGAATTTTGCAATTATATGAACATTAATTACGTTACCGCACCAAAAGGCTATTGCTGATGCAATTATAGTTCTAGGTCCATTTGAGAAGATAAGAGAGAAGGCATTTGCCTCTTCTTTGTACTCTGGTAGTGTTGGAATAAAGACTATTAATCTACCAATAATCATGGCAATGAAAGCAACAATTGTGGCAAAGCTAATTATCTTTACACTTTCTTTTTCTCCCCATACCTCAATTATAACATTTGAGACTAAGAATATACCCCAACTAATAATTAGGCCCCCATCACAGATAATAATAGGAGAGCCAAAGGAAAGGGCCTTCATGCAGAAGATGTTCATAGTAACAGCAATTGTCGTGTAAACAACTGCTAGGTATGTGAGGTAGTCGTTTGAGTTTAGTTTAGTTTTCATTTTATTCCTTAAAAAAAGGAGGGTATTAACCCTCCTTGCTGAGTTAAAAAGGGATTAGTTTCTTTGCCATTCTTTTTCAACAATATTGCTATTAATCTTGTCTGTTTCTTTTTTGATTTCTTTCTTAATTTCATCTGCAAGATCAGCAATATCATAAGTGGTTTCTTCTCCACTATGGCGGTATTTAACCTCTACCTTTCCTTCTTTGTATGATCTATTACCAAGAGTAATTCTAATAGGAATACCAATTAAATCTGCATCAGCAAACTTAACTCCTGCTGTTTCTTTTCTGTCATCATATAGTACTTCGATACCAGCATTAACAAGCTCATCATAGATCTTTTCTGCGCAAGCTGTGTCTTTGACAAGAGAAACAAAATGTACTTGGTATGGAGCAACAGTAATAGGAAGGGATAGTCCTCTTTCATCGTTGTATTCTTCACATAGACAAGCAAGAAGTCTGCCAACTCCAATTCCATAGCAACCCATTATTACAGGTTTTTGCACGCCATTCTCATCTTGGAATGTACAATTTAAAGCTGAAGAGTATCGTGTTCCAAGTTGGAAAATATTTCCAATTTCGATACCTTTACTTGAAGTAAGAGGCTTTCCACAATGTGGACACATGAAGCCAGCAAGGGCTGATGCGATATCGGCAACGATGCCACCTTTGTAGTCTCTATTGTAGTTTGTGTTGATGTAGTGATAGCCTACGCTATTTGCTCCAGCAACAAGATTGTTAGAGTAGGCTACAGTCTCATCTACGCAGAGGATAAAACCTTCCTTTGCTCCAATTGGAGAAGCGAAGCCTGGAACCATGTTGTATGCCGTAATTTCTTCTTCGTGTGCAGGTCTGAGGTCGTTAGCTTTAATAGCATTTGATAGCTTATTCTCTTCGACTTCCAAGTCTCCCCTAATTACAGCTGTAACAAGTTTATCCTCTTCTTCTCCTGTCTTATCATTAATAAATGAGCCAACGTAGAAGACTACTTTAGCTGTCTTCTTTGCATCAATCTTTAATAGTGCAGTTAGGTCTTCAATTGTTTTTGCCTCTGGAGTAGCAATCTTCTCTAAAGGCTTCATTTCTTCTTTGAAGTATTCTTTCTTAAACTTAGCAACCTGTCTGTTTTCAGTGTAGCCACACTCCTTGCACATTATGATTGTGTCCTCTCCAATAGGAGATAGATACATATATTCGTGGCTAATCTTTCCGCCCATCATTCCTGTATCTGCACCAACGGCAATACAAGGTAGACCACAGCGAGAGTAAATTCTGAAATAAGCTCTATATTGATCAGCATAAGCTTCATCAAGAGATTCTTGTGTAGCGTGGAATGAGTAAGCATCCTTCATTGTAAATTCTCTTACTCTAATGAGACCAGCTCTTGGACGTGGATCATCTCTCCACTTTGTTTGAATCTGGTAAACCATAACAGGAAGACGCTTATATGAGTCTATTTCTCCCTTAGCACAATCTGTTACAGTCTCTTCATTTGTCATGGCAAGGACCATATCTCGACCATTTCTATCTTGGAATTTAGTCATTTCCTTGTCGATAGTATAGAACCTTCCAGTTTCCTTCCAAATGTCTGCAGGGTTAACGACACTCATGAGGATCTCTTGTCCTCCAATTGCGTCCATCTCTTCTCTTATAATTGCTTCAATCTTTTTTACAGATCTCATTCCTAAGGGAAGAAGGGTGAAGATACCGGCACCTAGCTGGCGAATAAAACCTGCTCTAAGAAGATTTTCATATCCTTTAGTATCTGCACCATTAGGAGCTTCTCTAAGGGTCTTTGCAAACATTTTTGACATTCTCATAGTACAAACTCTCCGTCTAAAGGCATTATAGAAGATGTCGCATTATGAAACAAGGCGCACTATTCTTTTTCTTTTCTCTTTTCTTTCTAGTTGTGCTAATATTTTGACTATGACAATAGAAGAAACTAAAAGGAGCGTTGCCCTCTTTATGGCGCGTTCATACCAAAGGGGATTGACTACAACAACCGGAGGTAATATTAGTGCTAGATTTGGTAGCTTAATGTTAATAACGCCATCCGGAAAAGATAAATCTAGCTTAAAAGAAGAAGATATTGCAGTTGTAGATATACAAAGTGGTGAAAATCTAACACCAGAAAAGAAACTGTCGATTGAAACAGACATGCATAGGTTAATATATTTAAAGAGAGATGATGTATATTCTGTAGTACATTCTCATCCAACCTATAGTTGCCTTTTCTCTTGCTCAAATGAGGAAGTTAATACCTCTTTAATTGCAGAGAGTTGGTATTTATTAGATAAGGTTGTTAGAATAGAGTACCGCAGAATGGGTACAATAGATTTAGCTGAAATAGTTAGCGCTGAAGTTGAAAAGGGTAGTAATGCAGTGCTTCTTGCTCAGCATGGGGCACTATGTGTTGGAAAGAGCGTTACTAATGCTTTTGATAGGTTAGAGTGTTTGGAGCAAGCATGTAAGTTAACACTATTGTCTCATATTGTGAAAACAGATAATTTGACTGAAGAACAAAAAAATGAAATAGCACTAATGCGCTAAGGAGTAAATATGGAAAAGAAGATGCTTGATGATTTGAACGAAAAGGCTTTCTCAATAAGGTGTGCAACTATTAGAGAAATTGCTTCATTTGGTTCTGGTCATATTGGTGGAGCAATGAGCATATGTGACTTACTTGCTCTTCTATATTTTAAAGAGATGAATATCGACCCAAAGAATCCTAAAATGGAAGATAGAGATAGACTTGTAGTGTCAAAAGGACATGCAGGTCCTGCTGTCTATGCAACTCTTTCTCTCAGAGGTTTTTTCCCAGAAGAGATGTTAAAGACACTAAACAGAGGAGGAACAAACCTTCCTTCTCATTGTGATATGCTCAAAACTCCAGGAATAGATTTTACAGCTGGTTCACTTGGTCAAGGATTCTCTGCTGCAATGGGAATAGCACTAGGCAACAGAGTAAAGGGCGTAGATAGTTGGACATATACAATCATTGGAGATGGAGAGAGCCAAGAAGGCCAGATTTGGGAAGCTGCAGAGTTTGCTGGTGCCCAGAGGCTAGATAAGATTATTGCTTTTGAAGACCTTAACGGTCAGCAGCTTGATGGCTATACAAAAGATATTATTCCTGAGGATGTAGATAACGTAAAGAAACGCTTTGAGAGCTTCTTGTGGGATACTCAGGTTGTTTCAGGTCACGATATTGATGCTTTAGATAAGGCTATCGAAAAAGCAAAAGCAACACCTGGTAAGCCTCATATGATTATTATGGTTACAGAGAAGGCCCATGGCTATGTATTTGGAGAAGGCATTAAAGCTAACCACTCTATGCCTATAACTGCTGAACAAGCAGAAGAGGCAATTAAGGTTCTTGAAGAAAGGAGAAAGAAATAATGAAAAGAGATGCTCATGAATTTAATCACTATAAGGAAGCTGTAATTGGTGCTGCAATAGACATTGCTGCACAGGACGAGCGAGTAGTATTTGTAGATTCAGATCTCTCTTCTTGTATCGGATCAACTTCCTTTGAAAAGAAATACCCAGATAGATTTTTCAATGCTGGTATTGCTGAAGCTAATATGGTTGGCATTGCCGCTGGACTCTCTAGCGTTGGCCTTGTACCTTTTATCCATTCTTTTGGATGTTTTATGTCTCGTCGTGACTATGACCAGCTATTTATTTCACTTGGTTACACTCATCAGAGAGCAATCTGCATAGGATCTGACCCTGGTATTACAGCTCAATACAATGGTGGAACTCACATGCCTTTTGAAGATATTGCTCTCTTCAGACAGATTCCATCATTTGTAATTATCGAGCCCTCAGATGCTCAGAGCCTCTATGATTTAACTTGGCAAGTATATAAGAGTGGACAGAATGCATATATCAGAACTCCAAGAAAAGGCATTAATTTTCGCTATACTCTTGATGATAAAATCGAACTAGGTAAGGGCATTGAGTTAAGAAGCGGAGAGGATGTCGCAATCATAGCTACCGGTATTGTTATGGTAGATGAAGCTCTTGCTGCTGCAGATCTCTTAGCCCAAAAAGGCATAAAAGCAACAGTTGTAGACCTCCATACAATTAGGCCATTAGATACCGAATTAATTGAAAAAGTTGCTGCTAGAACCAAGCACGTTCTCGTTTGCGAAAACGCTAGATATGCAGGAGGAGTTGGTGAAATGATTAGTTATCATCTTTCACAAACTAACCCAGTTAAAATGAGCTTTGTTAATGTTGGTGAAAGATTTGGTGAAGTAGGTAACTTAAGCTATCTTAAATCAGCATTTGGTTTTACTGCTGAGAATATTGCTTCAAAGGCAGAGGAACTTATTAAGTGAAGGTCGTTTTAGAGACAATCCCACTTTGGGATGCACTTAGGGAGGACAGCGAATGTCCTCTCTGTTCTTTAATGAAAAAAGCAGAAGAGGATAGTATTTCTTACTATCTTTCTTCCGCAATTATGACACCTGAAGTTAGGGTCGAAACTAATACAAAAGGCTTTTGCCCTAAGCATTTTTATCTTCTTACGCTGAAAAATAAGCCTCAAAGTCTCTCTTTAATGATGGACACATATTATGGTGAAAACGAAAAACAATTTAAGAAAGGCTTTGACTTAATTGAAAAAGCTAAGTCTAAAAGAGATAGCCAAAAGGCAATAGAGGTTTTTTCTAATGAAGTAAAAGAGAGAGAAAAGGGGTGTCTAATTTGTTCTCGTATGAATGATAGACTTTATCGCTATGCATTTACGCTAGCATCTCTCTTTGTTCAAGATGATGAGTTTAAAAAGACATTTCTAAACTCTAAAGGATTATGTTTACATCATACGCTCATAGAATCAAAAATAGCTTGGGATGCACAAGATAAAGATGAGTGCATTGAGTTCCAGAAGTCTTTATTTGCTCTTTTAGAAAAGAACTTGGAAAGAGTAAGAAAAGATGATTGGTGGATGACTCAAAAATATAAAGGTGAAAACTATGATAAGCCTTGGAATGGCTGTGAGGATGCCCATAAGAGAGCTGTATTAAAGCTTATTGGTGAAGCTAACGTTATTGATCCTCTTTAATCTTCTTTACCTTTTTTCTTCGAGTAAATAGTGAAGGCTCATTGCTCTTTTTATTCTCTTCAATCATGCAACGCTTTAATAAGTATTCTGAGAAATCAATCTTGTTGATATGAAGATACTCAAGATAATCATCCTCAAATCTGTAGATTAGGATGTAGTCTTTTTCTTCTAAAAGAGAGAAGGCTAGAGTTAGCATTGGCTTATGCTCTAGATGGTAATGCTGAGCCTTTTCCTTCTCCTTCTCTGTTAGATATGTGTTTGACCAGAAGATGGCTAAAACATCTTCTTTTTTATCATTTCTTACGAGGATATCTGCCCCATTGTAGTCGATATCTACAAAGGAAGAAGAGAAGTTGTTTTGAAGTACTAAAGCAATTCTGTGAGAGATTGTTGATTTTTTCTTTTTTCCTTCTTCGTCTTTATATGATGAAAAGTATTCAAGCATAGAAGCTCTAAAAGAAGAAAAGCATTCGATTTTTTCGATAGTTCTTGCCATTATTAAATCCCTTTTAATCTCTCAACCTCTTCTATTATTACTAGATTAATCGATTTTTGACTACAAAAATGGCTCTCAAAAGAGAGCCAAGTCTTTATTTTGTAGTTTTTTTCTTAGGATCAATAATCAAGCCTAATTCATCAAGCTGACTCTGGTCTACCCAGTTTGGAGAGTCGTCCATAGGAGAGAGCGCTGCAGTATTCTTTGGGAAAGCAATGACTTCCTTAATAGAAGACTGTCCTGCACAAATCATACAGAGTCTGTCGATGCCAGGAGCAATTCCTCCATGTGGTGGTGGAGAGAACTTGAAGGCATCAAGCAGGAATCCAAACTTGTGCTGAGCAACATCATCTGGAATATTACAGATACGGAAGATTCTCTTCTGTAGTTCTATATCGTGAATTCTTATAGAACCTGAAGCAAGTTCATAACCGTTAAGAACAAGGTCATATAAGTCGCCCTTAACAGCTCCTGGATTAGATTCAAGTGTATCAAGATATTCAACCTGTGGCATAGAGAACATATGGTGAGCAGCTTCCCAGTGACCTTCATCTTCATTGTATTCAAAGAGAGGGAAGTCGATAATCCAGCAGAACTCATAGCCTGGTCTGATTAAGCCAAGGTTAGCGCCGAGCTTACTTCTTACTGCACCAAGAGAGTTACAGCACTTCTTCCAATCCTTATGTGCAACGATGAGGATAATATCTCCATCTTTAGCACCAGTTTCTTCTAGTACTTCTTTTTCTTTTCCAACAAAGTACTTTGAAACACCTCCACTAAGAGTGCCGTTTTCAACCTTCATCCAACAGAGTCCCTGAGCACCGTAAATCTTTGCAGCATCTTCAAGCTCTGTAATATATTTACGTGTAAAATCATGACCTTCTGTCTTAGGTGCGACAACATACTTTATGTACCCACCATCAGAGAGGATGTCATTAAAGAGACCAAATGTTGAATCTTTTGCCCAAGGAGAAGCATCTCTCATAGGAATGTCAAATCTTAAATCTGGCTTATCACATCCATATGTATTCATTGCATCATGGTATGTAATTCTTCTGAAGTGAGCAGGAAGAGTTGTATTCATTACATTCTTAAATACGTAATTGAAGAGATCTTCCATAAGAGCAAGTACATCGTCTCTCTGAACAAAGCTCATCTCAACATCTAGCTGTGTAAACTCAAGCTGACGATCTCCTCTTGGGTCTTCATCTCTGTAGCAACGTGCAACCTGGAAGTATTTATCAAAACCAGAGACCATTAAGATTTGCTTATAGAGCTGTGGAGACTGTGGAAGAGCAAAGAACTTTCCTGGATAAATTCTAGATGGAACAAGGAAGTCTCTAGCGCCTTCTGGAGTAGATCTAATGAGAGTAGGCGTCTCAATTTCATAGAAATCTGTCTGATAGAAATATTGTCTAATAGCCTTAACGATTTCGTGGCGTAGTCTGATTCTATCCTGCATTCCTTTTGTTCTTAAATCGAGGAAACGATACTTAAGACGTAAATCTTCTCTCGCATTGTTTTCGTCTTCAATCATGAATGGTAGGACAGCACACTGACTAAGTACTTGAATGTCTAATGCTTTTACTTCAATCTCTCCAGTTAACATATCTGGATTAATCATTTCATCAGGACGACGTCTGACAATGCCTTTTACCGCGATACAATACTCTAGCTTGAGTTCAGATGCAGTCTTCTGAAGAGCAGGGGATGCGTCATCATCAACAACTACCTGTGTTAAACCATATCTATCTCTAAGATTGATAAAGTGCAAAGCACCATGGTTTCTGTCTCTGTGAACCCAGCCATTAAGGACAACAGTCTTTCCTTCATCTTGGGCTCTTAGAGCGCCACAAGTGACTGTTCTCTGCATAAAAGCTTCTTCCATAATTCTATCTCCTTTGGAGTTGGATTATATTATCATCTGTCCAAATTATTTACTAGATATTAAACCACAATAACGTTTACGCCTTTGTTTTTTAATTTCTCAATAACCTCTTTGGAAGCACCGCTATCAGTAACAATTGTATTTACATCTTCGACAGGAAAACAAATACAAAATGCCTTACGAGAAAACTTTGTACTATCTATAACAATGATTGTTTCTCGAGCATGCTTCATCATTAAATGCTTAACACTGCCTTCTTCTGGAATAGCGGAGTATCCACCGATATCTGGATCTAAGCCTGTAACGCCAATTACACATTTGTCGACATAGTATTTTCTGATATGATTCTCAGCGTCAGGACCAATAGTTGAATGAGTGTCTTTGTTAACTTCACCACCAATTAAAATTGTGCGATTGCTTTCGTTTTCGATTAATATTTGTGAAATTTCAACAGCATTTGTTACGAACAACATGTTTTGTTTGTCTTTGAGGTAAGATGCAAGTATTTGTGTCGTACTGCCACCATCAATAAAGAGACTTTCATCATTTTTGATTAATGAGCTAGTAAACTCAGCTATTCTTTCTTTTTGTTCTCTATTTCTATCGAGTCTGTTTACTAATGACGATGTTTGCCATATTGATTTTTTTTGCTCGTTTCTTATTGCACCACCATGAGTTCTGAAGATTAAATTAGTTTTTTCTATCTCAATTAAGTCTCTTCTTATTGTTGACTCTGTTGTGTTAAATAGCTTAACAAGTTCCGCCACTTCAGCCACTTTATTTGTTGTGATGTATTCAAGAATTTTCTTTCTTCTTTCTGCAATAACTAATCTATCTGACATGCGTTTTATGATATCACAAAGCGATAAAAAACAAAATAATTAGTCAGAAAAATTGAATAAATGCAAAAAATCATTCATAAAAATGCGTGTTTAATAAACAATGCTTCATAAAAATGCATTTTTTTCTTTACTTCACACATATGTCGTTTTATACTGCATTAAATACGGAGGACGTAATTGATGCTTGTTTCTGCAAAAGAGATGCTAGATGCTGCTGAAAAGGGGCACTATGCAGTTGGTCATTTCAATTTAAACAATATGGAGAGTGTCAGAGCTTTCCTTTTAGCTGCTGAAGAGGTTAAATCGCCAATTATTTTAGGAGTTTCTGGTGGTACAGCAAAATACATGGGTGGCTATAGAACTATTAGCGACATGGTTAAAGATTTTATTAACTTCCTAAATATTACAGTACCAGTCGCACTACATGTTGATCACGGTAAGTATGCTGAAGCCTTAGACGCTATCGAAAATGGTTTTTCTTCTGTCATGTTTGATGGTTCTTCTTATCCAATTAATGAAAATATCGAAAAAACAAGAGAAGTTGTCAGACTTGCTCATGCAAAGGGAATCAGTGTTGAAGCTGAAGTTGGTGGCATTGGTGGTGAAGAAGATGGTCATATTTCTCGTGGTGAATGTGCAGACCCAAAAGAATGCAAGATGATTGCATCTCTTGGTGTTGATTTCCTTGCTGCAGGAATTGGAAATATTCACGGAAAATATCCTCTTGATTGGGAAGGTTTGCATTTTGACTTATTAAAGCAAATCAAAGATGAAGTTGGGTCTCTTCCTCTTGTTCTTCATGGTGGTTCTTGTATCCCAGATGATCAGATTAAAAAGGCAATCAGCTTAGGTGTAAGCAAAATCAACGTAAATACAGAATGTCAGATTGCATTCACAGAAGCTACAAGAAAGTACTTTGAGGAAAACAGAGATAAAGAGAGTAAGGGCTATACTCCTCGTGCTGTTCTCGCTCCTGGCTTGGAAGCAACAAAAGCAATGTGTATTAAAAAAATGACTCTATTTGGAAGCGTTGGCAAAGCGTGAGGATTTAAGATGAGAGATAATGCTTTTTTAACCCAAAAAGCTAGAGAGCTTAGATTAGATGTACTAGAGATGGTCTTAAAGGCAGGCTCTGGTCACATTGGTGGATCCTTTTCCTGTGCAGATATCTTAGTTGCTCTTTTCTACGATAAAATGGATTTGAAGGGTGGGGCATTAGACCCAGAGAGAGATAAATTTGTTCTTTCTAAGGGTCATGCAAATGTCATTCTCTATGCAATTTTAGAGGACCTTGGTTTTATCGAAAAAGGCACTAAAGATACATTAAGAAGACTCAATAGTCCATTGCAAGGACATCCAGACAGTGCTAAATGTCCTGCTTTAGATTGCTCAACAGGCTCTCTAGGACAAGGCCTAAGTGTTGCTGTTGGAATGGCTCTAGGATTAAAGAAGCAAAATAAGAATAGTAAAGTTTATGTTTTAGTTGGAGATGGTGAACTAGATGAGGGCATTTGTTGGGAAGCTTTTATGGCTGCCAATGCTTTTAAGCTCGATAATCTTACAATCATTATTGATAGAAACCATCTTCAACTAGGATCAAAGACAGAGGATTTAATTCCCCTTGATGATCTAGAAGCAAAAATGAAGAGCTTTAATTTAAGTGTCGATACAATAGATGGTCACAACTTCAATGAAATTTTTAAAGCTCTCGACCATACAACAAAAGATAAGTGTCATTGCATTATTGCTTCAACTGTAAAGGGAAAGGGCGTTTCCTTTATGGAAAATAATGTTCTATGGCATGGAAGCGTTCCTAAGAGTGAAGAAGCTGAAATAGCAAGAAAAGAACTAGGGGGAATCTGAAGATGGAAGAGAAAAAAGAAGCAACTAGATTTGGATTCTATTTGGGCTTAGTCGAATTAGCTAAGGAAAAGAAAGATATTTATGCTTTGGATGCTGATTTAGCAAAGACTACTGGCAGTGTTGCATTTCAGAAGGCCTTCCCAGATCGTTATATTGATGTTGGAATTGCGGAACAGAATATGGTCGGAATCTCTGCAGGATTGGCTAGAGTAGGTCTTACTCCTTTTTGTTCTTCCATGGCTGTTTTTGTTGCAGGACGTGCTTTTGAGATAATAAGAAACTCTGTTTGTTATCCAAACTTAAATGTGAAAATTGTTGGAAGTCATGGTGGTATTACAGCTGCAGGAGATGGTGGCACTCACCAAGCTATTGAAGATATAGCAATTATGAGAGCTCTTCCTAATATGGTTGTTCTTTCTCCTTGCGATTCTAATCAGGCTAGAAAGATGGCCTCTTTGATGTACAACCACAATGGACCTTGTTATCTTCGTACATCACGTGAGCCTGTTGAAAACGTTACAACTCCTGACGATGAGATAGAAATTGGAAAAGCTCAAGTAATAGAGAAGGGTAGTGATTTAACAATTGTTTCAACTGGCATGATGACGATTTTAGCTCATAGAGCACTCTCAATTTTGAAAGAAAAATCTATAAGTGCAACATTAATTAACATCCACACAATTAAGCCTTTAGACAAAAAGACAATTATTGAATCTGCACGAAACACAAAAGGCAGAGTTCTTGTTTGTGAAGAAGCTAATTATGTTGGTGGCTTAACTGAGGCAGTCGCTTCTGCTCTTGTTGAGGAGAATAACGTAAAGTTTTCTTCTGTAGCTATTTACGACAAGTTTGGTCAGTCTGGTTTAACAGGGGAACTATTAGAAGCATACGGTATTACTAAAGAAAATATCGCATCTAAAGCCCTTGAGTTAGTTAAGAGGTAGCTAGAATGAAAGAGTACGATGTTTGCGGAGTAGGTCACAGCTGTCTTGATAGAGTTTGTATAGTAGAAAATTACCCTAAGGAAGATGATTCTACTCATATTACCAGCATAGATATTCAAGGCGGTGGCGCAGTTGCAACAGCGCTTGTCGCTTCTTCTAGATTGGGTAAAAAAAGTGTCTTCATAGGAAACATCGGCTCAGATTATGTTTCAAAAGAGATAGTCTCTCTTTTTAAAAAAGATGGTGTTGATACTTCATTCATGATTGAGAGAAAGGATGCATGGGGGCTTGAATCATTTGTAATGGTTAATCCACTAAATGGATCTAGAACAAAGTTCCCTGAGAGAGATTTTAATCCTCCTATTGAGTGGAATGAAAGATTAGAGAAAGTAATTGGGTCTTCTAGAGTTTTGCACTTGGATGGAACCAATTGGACTAATGCTGTTAAGGCATCTGATATAGCCCACAAGAATGGTGTTATTGTTTCTTTAGATGGCTGCTCAATGCAAAGCGACAATGAAAAAAACAAGGCCTTAGCCTCTCAGGCAGATATCTTAATCATGAATAAAAAGTACCCACTTCGTGTAAGTGGAAAAACTAGTTATGAAGAAGCGCTTCTTGAAATGAGCTCATGGGGACCAAAGGTTGTGATGTGTACTCTTGGAGAAGAAGGCTCTCTTGCTGTGATTGGTGGGAAAGTAAAGAAGTTTAAAGCATATAAAGCCAACGCTGTTGTCGACACAACAGGTTGCGGAGACGTATTTCATGGGTCATTCCTTTCAGCTTATTTAGATGGAATGGACACAGAAGAAGCAATTTATTTTGCTAGTGCATCTTCTGCTCTTAAATGTGAAAAGAAGGGTGGAAGAGCGGGGATCAGAACCAAAGAAGAGGTTCTGAGTTTTATGGGGAAATAACTGCCTAGGCAGTAAAAAGGAGAATAAAAGATGAAAAAAGCATTAAGTATTGCTCTTATCGCACTCGTTGTTCTTTCTTCTGTTTTCGCACAGGGAGCAGCAGAAAAGGACACTTCAGGACCTTCTGGAGAACTTATTCTTTACACAACAGTTAAGGATGCTCACTATGATTTGACAGTTGGAAAGTTCAATGAATTATATCCAAACATTAAGGTATACTCTACCTATGGTGGCGCTGGAGATTGTAAGGCTAGAATCATGGCTGAATCTGCTAATCCTCAGGCTGACGCAATGTTTGGTGGCTTACAGTATGCAGACCTCGCTACATATGGCGACTATTTCGAATCTTATGTAAGTGTTAATGATAGCAAGATGTCTGAAGGCTACCACAACACAACAGGTAAGCTTACATTCCACGATATCCAGATTCCTTGCTTAATCGTCAACAATAAGCTTGAAGAAGAACTTGGTATTAAGGTTACAGGATGGAAGTCTCTCTTAGATCCAAAACTCTACGGAAAGATTGTTACAGCTAATCCAACAGCTTCATCTTCTGCGTGGAACAATTTGCAGTGTCTCTTAACAGACTTTGGTGGCTGGGATAGCGAAGAAGCTTGGGACTATATCGCAGCTCTTATGCAGAATGGACTTGTTGTTGTTTCTTCTTCATCTGTTCCTGCTAAGTCAACATTCGCAGGCGAATATGTTGTTGGTTTAACATATGAACCTCAGGTTGTTAAGATGATCGATGGTGGAGACACATCTGCTCACATGGTATTCTGGGAAGAAGGCACAACAAGTGTTGGATTTGCTTCAGCTATCATCAAGGGTGCAAAGAACCTTGAGAACGCAAAGCTCTTTATGGATTTCTTACAGTCAGACGAAGGACAGCAGACATATCTTGATGCTGCAGCTCGCCCAGCAACAACAACACATCTTGAAGGCGGAAGCCCAACAATGGTTGACCTCAATACTATCAACGTAAAGGTTGCTGACACTGAAGCTCTTGCTCTTCATAAGACAGAAATTTGTGATAAGTGGAATTCTTACTGGGCACAGTACGGAAAGAACTAACTCTAATTATGTGGTGGCATTTCGGCCACCACACTTAAAACCTAAAAAATAAAGCTATGAATGTTAAAATATCTATTAATCACGCATTAAAAAAATACGGTGACTTTGTCGCCATTCCTGATTTGTCACTTGAAATTAAGCCAGGAGAATTCTTTACACTCCTTGGACCATCTGGTTGTGGTAAAACAACTCTTCTTAGAATGATTGCAGGATTCAATTCTATCGAGGGTGGTGATTTTTACTTTGGTGATAAGAGAATAAATGACCTTGATCCTGCAAAGAGAAATATTGGTATGGTATTCCAAAACTATGCTATTTTCCCTCATTTAACTGTAAGAAAGAATGTCGCCTTTGGGCTTCAAAATAGAAAACTACCAAAAGAAGAGATTGCTGAAAGAACAGAAAAGTTTATGGCACTGATGAAAATAGATCAGTACGCAGATAGACTTCCTGAAAAGCTTAGTGGAGGTCAGCAACAGCGTGTAGCTCTTGCTCGTGCCCTTGCGATTGAGCCAGATGTTCTTTTAATGGATGAACCATTGTCTAACTTGGATGCTAAGCTTCGTGTTGAAATGAGAACAGTTATTAAAGAAATTCAGAATAGGCTTGGTATTACTACTGTCTATGTTACTCATGACCAAGAAGAAGCTATGGCCATTTCTGATAGAATTGCTGTTATGAATCAGGGTGTTATACAGCAAATTGGTACACCTAAGACTCTCTATCAGAGACCTCTTAATTCATTTGTTGCAACATTCATAGGAAGAACAAATATTCTTCCTGCAACAATAGAGCTAAAAGATGGCGCTTCATATGTCGTTTTTAAAGAAGGTTATAAGGTAAAGATGGATAACCTTATAAATGTAAAGAATGGTCAGAATGTAAAGGTTTCAGTACGTCCTGAGGAACTCTATATATCAGGAACAGGTCCCAAGGGAGATGAAAACTATCTTTCTGGAAAAGTTCTTTATTCTACATTCTTAGGTCTAAATACTCACTATATCGTTGAGTTAGATGATGGAATGAGAACAGAGATTATTCAGGAGTCTCAGATTGATGACATCATCAAGAATGGAACAGAGATAAAGCTTTCACTTAAAGCTGAAAAGATCAATGTTTTTACAGAGGACGGAGAGTGTAGTCTCATAAAGGGAACTCAAAAATGAAGAGAAAGGTAAAGTTTGATTTCTGGGTTGTAATAAGCTTAGTAATTCTCGCTCTTTATCTATTATTTATGGTTTATCCATTATATAAAATCGCACGTCAGTCTGTAATTGACGAGAAGAGTGGTGAGTTTACCTTAAAGTACTTTATTAAGTTTTTTGGCCAACCATATTACTTTAGAACTTTAATCAATAGCTTTAAAGTTGCTATATGTACATGTGTTTTTTCACTCATAATTGGAATACCTCTTGCTTATCTATATAACGTTTACGAGATAAAGGGTAGAAAAACACTGCAAATGCTTATAGTTCTTTCTTCAATGTCTGCTCCTTTTATTGGTGCTTACGCTTGGGTAAAACTATTAGGAAGAGCCGGTGTTATTACAAAGTTCTTTAGCTCAGTTTTTGGCATAACTATGCCAGATATCTATGGCTTTAATGGTATTGTTCTTGTTTTGTCTCTTAAACTTTTCCCTCTTGTATTCTTGTATGTTTCAGGTGCAATGAAAAATGTTGATAATTCCCTTCTAGAAGCATCTGCTAATATGGGAATAACAGGAGCAAAGCGATTCTTTAAAGTTGTACTTCCACTTTGTATGCCATCAATTCTTGCTGCAGCTTTAATGGTATTCATGAGAGCTATTGCTGACTTTGGTACTCCTCTTATGATTGGAGAAGGTTACACAACATTCCCTGTTATTATATATAATGAATATGTTGGGGAAGTTGGAACTAACCACAACTTTGCTGCTGCAATCAGTGTAGTTGCTATCTTCATTACTCTATTCTTCTTCTTGATTCAGACATATTTAACAAGAAAGAATAGCTTCTCAATGAGTGCTATGCATCATATTGAAAGAAAGAAGGCAAAGCCTGCTCTAAATATCTTCATTCATTTATATGCATATCTTGTTGTTTTCATTGCGCTTCTGCCTCAGGTTTATCTTATTTATCTTTCATTCAGAAAGACAAATAGTGGAGGTGAAGTATTCTTAGATGGTTATTCTCTTGATAGCTATAAGTACGTCTTTAATAGAATGGGTAATACAATTTGGAATACAATTAGAATTTGTGGAATGGCTTTAATCTTAATTATTATTGTTGCTATTCTCGTTGCATATTTGACAGTAAGAAGAAGAAACTTCATCAATTCATGCATCGACACACTTTCAATGGTTCCATATATTATTCCAGGTGCAGTTGTTGGTATTTCTCTTATTCTTGCATTTAACAATCCTTACATTCCTCTTGTTGGAACGGCAACGATTATGGTTGTTTCAATGTGTATAAGAAGAATTCCATATACAATTAGATCGAGTGTTGCTATTCTGTCTCAAATCCCACTGAGTATAGATGAAGCGGCAGAATCGCTAGGTGCTAGCAAGGTTAAGACACTTGTTAAAGTTACTATTCCTATGATGTTTAGTGGTGTTTTTGCAGGAGCAATTATGAGCTGGGTCACACTCATCACCGAGCTCTCATCCTCCATTCTCCTTTACTCCTTCAGAACCCAAACTTTAAATGTGGCTGTCTACAAGGCTGTATCTAACGGAACAGATGGAAGAGCATGTGCTCTAGCATCTATTGTTACTGTCTTTACCATTGTCTCTCTACTTATCTTTAATAAGGTCTCTAAAGATGGAGAAATCATGGTGTGATGGTTGCACTTCTCCTTTAAAGCTGTCTTTCGGGCAGCTTTTTTTATAGAATGGATTGCTAGGTACGTATGAAGACTCTAATTTTCTATCAGCAAGGAAGAAAGAAAGGTGAAGATTAACTAAAAACAAATATGGGTTTTGAAGATAAGAATTAAATAGTTTTTAGATCGAGGGTTACTTAGGTACTGCCGATGAAGAAAATATCGACAGTACTATGCTCCTCCTAATAAGAATATTATGGGAATTATTCTTTTTTAGTGCCATCATTTTTCATTTCATATTAGTACATTAAAATTTGTTTTTTTAAGAAAGGACGCCACAAGAAAAATTAGAGAGGATTCTCTTCACATCTCACAATTGCACTTGTCTGTATGTCATTCATGATAGCAGTAGCACTACACTAAAAGGCGTAGTTGGTATTGTTAATGATTTCGATGATTTGAATGTGTATCTACTGTCTATGAGATGCAATGATTTCGATTACTCTAACTTTGACTTCTTTGTTTTACTTATTTGCGAACAGGCTCATTTTACAGCATTTAATAAAATTACTCATCTTCCTATGTAAAGAAAAATATAAGCCTTGAACAAAAATAATTAATTCGCTTCTAAATAAACTATTTACATAATGGAGAGACAAAAATGGTTATCTCCTAGTTTTATAAAATCATCTGAAATGATTTTGAGCCATTATTTATCAGATGCGTCTTCTTTGGTAGTCGCTGCACTGGCTTCAATCATCTCTGTAACTACATGGTTGAGTTGACGTGCGTTCTGACTTGTAATAATGGGACGACCGAGTTGAGCTTCGAGATCTTTACGAGCGTTACCAGCAACAGAACTTCCTCGCTGAGCAATGCTTCTGCTTTGTTCAAATCCAACTGGTTTCTCTTGCTGAGAAAGCTCGCGAGTTGCAACTTCAGCAAGCTGAGTAAGCGTTAACTCTGTTGGGCTCATGTTGTCGCGTAGACATGCCAGACCATGCACAAGTCAGTTCGTCGGTAAGAATGGCATATTTTCGTCCCTGAGTAATGCCACGATCTTTCCATTCATCTGTGAGCTCTTTTCTAGCACTGATTGCCTGCAGACGTTGATTGATCCACTCTTGTTTATAGCCTAGTCGTTCATAAGTAGAAATAAGTCTCTCTGCAATCAGTTCAGGATCAAGATTCTCATTAATACGATCTTTACCGACCTCTGCAAGCCACAACTTAAATGGCTCGGCTTTTTTTGAAGGAATTGACTGAATGAGACGAAGAAGCTGATCTGTATTTGCAACGTCAGTAATTCTATGCTTCCCATCAGAGGCTCTTAATTTCAAACTGTGACAATTTGTCACGGTTTCATTTCCTTCTGCTTTAAGGCGTTGTTTCAGCTTGCGCCAATATGCAGAGGGATCTTTACTTTCGGTTAAAACTGAAACGACATCAATTATAGAGAAGAACCATTCTTCGTTTTTTTTCATCCTACGCTGTGCGAATGGTAGAGTTTTCAAACAGCTGAAGATTTTCGTTATCTGACATGGACCTTTCCTTAGAATTTTGTGTGCATTATTCTATCACAAAAGTGGATATAAATGAAGAATTGATAGGTCGTGATGACCCAATATGTTGTGCTGCCAGACTAGTTGCCAGCGCTTGTTGGACTCGTATCACTTTTGTAAAGAGTAAACTCAAAGTCTAGAAAAAGGTCATCTCAAAATGTTGGTTTTTTAAGCATTCTTCTCATAAATATTTACATCTTTCATGCGGTAAGAAAGACCATCAATCTTAATAACTTCACTGTGATGAAGAAGCTTATTAATTTCGGACTATTTGTTAAAAGACTAGTTAGTAGTAAAAATTGTAGTCTTCTTCTCATAGCTACAGTCGTTATGCAAGGGTTTCTGTATCTTCATTAATATTTTTATCGTGGATAAGTTTTTGTCTTTTAAGAACTAATTTTGAGAATAGAAAAGAGTAGGGAATTATGTTATCTTACTAGAGAAGTTTTCTATTTCAAAAGGAGTCTTTTTCAAGTGTCTGAAGCTCTTGGAATAAACATGGATCGTTATTGAATGCCTGTAATTGTTAGATAAAAACTATTAATTACAGGAGAAATAAAGTATGAAATTAGAAGAAAACTGTGCCCTCTTAGTTATCGATATTCAGCAAGAGGACTTCTTGGATATGAACGAATCTAACATTGATGATCCAAGGTGGAACGTTATAAAAAATGGAAAGCGCGTACTGGATGTTTTTCGTGCAAAAAGATTACCTGTTATTCAAATAAAAGAATGTCATCGTCCTAATATGGTAGACTTTGGTCGTGAGCTAGATGGATCTGAAGGCATTCATTGCATTGAAAACCGTCCTGAAAATGATTACGCAAAGCTAACATACCCTATAGAAGGGGAATACTTAATCTCAAAGCGTCGCTATAGTGCTTTCTTTCAGACCGATTTGGAGATTCTCCTTAAAGGACTTGGTGTTGATACTCTCTATATGATAGGCGGACTAACAGATGTTTGCATTCATTATACAGCAGTAGATGCACATCAAAATGACTATCATATTCGTGTTGTTACAGATGCCGTTGCTGGCTCTTCTGAGGAAGCATCAGAGGGTTCACTACGTGCAATAAAATACTTGCAACGCGATTCTCTTATAACAACAAAAGATGTTGAGTCTGCTTTGCTAGATGACGTTACGGCAGAAGATGAAATTTTTATGCGAGAGGCTATAAAGCTATCTGAGAAAGCAGTTGAGCATGGCAATGAACCTTTTGGTGCTGTTTTAGTTAAAAATGGAGAAATTGTCTTTACTAGTGAAAATCAAATCTACACTAAACATGATCCTACGTATCATGGAGAAGCTGGGTTAATTAGAGAATTTTGTGCTCAAACTTCAATTACAGATTTAAGAGAATATACCTTATATTCTAGCTGTGAGCCTTGTTATATGTGTAGTGGTGCTCTCGTTTGGGCAAAGCTTGGACGGTTAGTCTATGGCGCTAGCAATATTGACTTGGAAGGCATTTTTGGTAAAAAAGGTTCTAATTGTTCGAAAATTGTCTTTGATCATTCATCCTGGAAGCCTGAAGTTTCATCAGGAGTTCTCCGTGACGAAGCATTTATTGTTTTAAAGAAATACTTTGCAGGTCATATTAAGGGGTAAAAGATGAGTCCCAAAAAATTGTGAAACTATGATTAACGAGAGCAGGGCTCTTGTTATCTCTTTCGCTTTTTATAAGAATTATAAAGAAAGGAAGTAAGGGACAAACCTACTTCCTTTCTTTTTTCTCTATTGAATAAGGTAGCCTACAAAGCTCTTTATTTTTTCAATAGAACTATCTGACAATTTATCTGTAGAGAATTCTTTTCCATTTATGATCAGACTTTTAAGTTCAAAATCTGAATATTGCTTGTTAGATATTTGATAGTTTACTTCAAAAGACAAGGCTATCTTATCGTTATCCTTTTTAAATGTTAGATTTGGTTTTACATGTATTTTGCAAGGATCATCATTGATATTATCACCATATTTTTCTATTTTGACCGTACCATCAAGAGAATAAGGGCCGGCCTTATAGTCTTCAAATGAATAATTAAAAGTACTGCGGTTATAACTGTATATATCATCTATGTATGTGATATCTTGTTTTGTACCATCATAAAGAAGTGCTATAAAGTAAGATGCAAGCATCTCCAGTTCAGCTTGGTCTTCTGAAATATCCACTCCATCCTTTAGAACGTTGCTTGCTCTTATATTTGTTGCACATAATTTTTCACCAGAATTTGTTACATAGAATGATATATATGAATAGAAATTATCTTTATCCATTACGTAATAAATAGTTTTGTCATTGTGTGTAATTTCAATGCGACCACTTATACTGTTGTAATTATTGTCAATGGTCTTATTTTTGATTGATTTATGTGTTGTTAGCTCGATAAATTCGTTATCCCTTGTGCTTAATATGGCATAAGTATTATCTGAAAGTAAAACATTTTTATTTTCTAATTCACATCTATTTTTTCTGTTTTGTACGGAAGAGGAAAGGATACCACAATCATAGTTGTTTGGTAGCGAATTTATAGCATCAGACAAGGAATTCTCTGTGACGCAATCAGTTACATAAAAATGAAAATCTTCTGAAGCTATTGTCTTTGCCTCATTTATATTTCCAATTTTTATAGAAAAGGTGAGGACATTCTCTCCTATTTTGTGAGTAATTTTACTTGATTCTAATTCCATTTTTAGTGGAATAGAATTGCCGTAGGCTAGAATCTCATCATTGTACTTCCACTCGTAGAAGATGTTGTTTATAGAATAGTTTTGATGAAATATAGTGGGATTTTGTGATAATGTGCCATTTAGAGCAACTGTGATTTCAGCAGGTTGAAACATTACAACCGGAGTCCTAGCAAGCTTGCTTTTAATCTTTGTAGTCTCAGCGCTATCACCTAGATTGCCAGAGAAATATGTTATTTCTCCATTGATTATTCTGATTTTGTCAGAGAACTTTATCTCGTTGTTTTCAATGATATCTACTATATAACACCATTATCGATATCAATTGCGGTTGAATAGTACATATCTCCATTTGCTTTGTCTTCTAAAAGTTTTTCCCTCACAGTATTATCTGGGTCTTTCTCAGAAGTAACTTTTATTTCTGTTAAAGGTGAGGAGTTATATTTAACATTTACTACTAGTTTTCCTTCTCCTGCTTTCTCTTCGATATCAATTGTTACAAAATTCTCTTTTTCTTCTTCTATTCTAATATTAGCAGAACCTTCTCCAATAGTTACGTTATTAGTGTCTATTGCTTCTACTTTTATATTCCAGTTTCCAACTAGCATAGAATCAAAAGATGCTGTTGCTTCATTTGCATCTACTGTTTTGCTAATCTTTTTACCATGAGGACCATTTGCTGTTATTATGTACTCTTCAATAAAAACTGTTGTTGCATTTTTTGATGTTTTCTCTACATAGATAGAAGAGTCTTCTATCTTGTTTTCTATAGAGATAGTTGCTTTGCCTGTTTTTAATAGAATCAAATCACAACTTGTGAATACAAAGATTACGAACAAGCTAAAAACAAGTAGTAAGAAGTTCTGTTTTCTCATTTTTAATAATCTAACCTCCGGAAATGTCGAACAGGACATGCTACATGTTATGTATGGTTAAGTCAATAAATTTTTATTAAATGATAACGTACTTTGTTATTTAGTTTTTTTAAATGAATTCACTCTTTTTCAAACAATTTAGCTTACATTGAATACTTGCATGTTAAAAATTACATAAAGAAAAAGCTGCTTGTTAAGCAGCTCAAGACTAAACTAATAATTCTTGACCATTAATATAGATCTTTGTTTTGTCTAATTCATTTGGAATGTAGAGCGTTAAATCCTTCTTAAATATTGGAGAGATATAAATAATTCTTTTGTCTGCATAATCAACAAAAAGCTTGTTCTCTTTCTCACTTAGTTGCATCTCTGTTTTCTTTGTGAGAGTTGTATATGAGTCTTCAGCTATAAGAATCTCTTTATCATTGGTTCTAACGAATGATATATCGCCATTCTTCCAATTTATTATTATCTCTTTAGGACTCTCCTTTATTGTTTTTTCTGTGTGAACAACACTATTAATATCTCCGCTTAAGGCGTGAGAAATTCTGCTCTCGATTACACCGCAACTAGTAAAAGCTAGCATAATGATGAGCGAGAGCAGTAATAGTGAGAAGCATTGTCTTCTCATATTTATTTCCTCAAAATTAATTATTTTTCGTCAGCGTTAAAGCGATTATCCCAATCCTTCTCTTTATCGAAGACGTCGTTTTCCATTGTTTCGACTTTCTTCTTAAGGTTTTCATATTCCTTTTCTAGGTCGCTGTCCGGAGCATCCCTAAAAGAAGCATTTTCAGCATCTCTAGAGTAGCTGTAGCTCTTTTTCTTCTTTGAAGAAGAGAAGATATCGTCATTATAGCCTTCTCTTCTCCATTCGTCAGAGCTAATCACATCACTAGGCATTTGCTCAGGGAGCACAACAGCTAGGACTAAGTATATTAAGATAGCTGGGAAAACAGCTGTGAAAAGCGAAATAAGCAGGACGATTAATCTTGTAGTATCAACAGGAAGCCCCCTCCATTCAGCTAAGCCTGTTACAACTCCAAATATCTGTCCCCTTGGGGAGCGTGTCCATCTCTTTGTTCTAATTGACATCTTTCTTTCAATCCTTATTTTTTCTGTTCTTAAGTATAGTATCTAGATTCTTAAGCCTTTCATCTAAATCCTTAATACCTTCTTTTAAATCCTCTCTACTCATATGACTTGTGCTCGCCTTTGCATCAAAAGCTTTCTCATCCTCGTCACTGAAGTTAGAATATGTACCAGGATTATATCCTTTAGCCATCTCTTCTTCTCTAAGCATGGCCATGAGTTTCATTTTCTGTCTTTTTGTTTTTTCTTTCTCATCAACAGTTGAAACTATGATGATGAAAGTAAAAATTACTAGAAGAATCCATACAGCTGTCATTTTACTCCAATCCTTTCTCTTTCTTTATTCGTAAAATCTCATCCTCGATTTCTTGATTTGTTTCCATTTTCTTAAATCTAGATTCAGCGCTTTCTTCTTCCTGCTTCTTACTTAATTCTGTATAAGCATTCATTCTGTTAATTCTGTTCTCTAGATCCTCAAAGCGAGCATTTAAGTTTACAGTTTCATTGTGCTTTTCTTCAGCTCTCTTTGCTTCTCTCTGAAGATTTTCAAGCTTGTCTTTGGCAACCTTTACCTTTTCTTCGAGAGTAGCAATTTCTTTCTTTCCTTCCTCAACAGCTGTCTTTACACTTTCCAAAGAAGCCTTTGTTCTATTTAAGTTTTCAGTTGCTGTTCTCTTTTCAAGAAGAGCTTCTCTAGCTAAATCTTCCTTTCCTTTTTCAAGTGCAAGCTCAGCTCTATCCTGCCATCTTTTTACTGTATTTTCTGCTTCAGTAACTTTTTTGTCTAGTCTAATAGCCTCAGCCATTCTGCTAGCTGTACTTGTCTTAAGATCGATTACTGTATCTTCCATTTCTGTAATCATAAGTCTCAACATCTTCTCTGGATCTTCAGCCTTATCTAAAAGGGAATTAATGTTTGAATTAACGATGTCTTTAAATCTTGTAAAAATACTCATTTTTTTATTTCTCCTATGTCTACTAAAATGCTATAAGCGTGCCAAAAATTGTAATTATATATAATATAAGTAATTATGATTTTGTTATTGTTTTAGATTTTAGTTTTTACCTTATTGTTATTGGTTAAATTTACCTTTAATGGTATTATTTGCCTATGAGTGATTTTGATTCAACACTAATAGAGACAATAGGAGAGAGTGAAGAGTATCTTGTTATGCAAGATAAGATAGCTCTTCTTGCTCAAGTAGATAGGCCTGTTCTTGTCATCGGAGAGAGAGGAACAGGAAAAGAGAAGGCAAGCCGAAGACTTCACTATATGTCTTCTCGTTGGGATGGGCCTCTTGTAACATTAAACTGTGCCTCTCTTCCTTCTTCTTTAATAGAGTCTGAACTTTTTGGTTATGAAAAAGGGGCATTTACTGGTGCAATAAATACAAGGAAAGGAAGATTTGAAGAGGCAGATGGAGGTACCTTATTTTTGGATGAAATAGGTCTTATTCCTCTTTCTGTTCAGGAAAAAATACTAAGAGTAGTTGAGTATGGAACATTTGAGAGAATAGGGTCCTCTGAAACAAGAAAGGTAAATGTAAGAATAATTGGTGCGACAAATGCAGATTTAAAGAAGATGTGTCTTGAAGGTAAATTCAAAGAAGATTTACTTGATAGGCTCTCTTTTGATGTTATTTTTGTTCCACCATTAAGGAGAAGAGGTAATGACATACTCCTTTTGGCTGAAAACTTTGCATTTCGTATGGCTCATGAATGTGGACGAACCTATTCTCCTTATTTTTCTGATGGAGTGAAGAAAGCACTTCTTTCTTACTCTTGGCCAGGAAACATAAGAGAGCTAAAGAATACAATTGAAAGAGCTGTATATAAATCGACAAATGCTGAAATAACAGAGGTTGTTTTTAATCCTTTTGAAAATCCATATATTGAAAAAGAGAAAGACGATGAAGATGATCCTTTTAGTTCATATAGCTTAGAAGAATTTGAAAAGGCTCGAGAAGACTTGGATCTTAGTTTTATTCGTCGTTCTCTAATAGAGAATGATAATAACCAAAAAAAAGCAGCAGAGAGTCTATGTCTTAGCTATGATCAATTTAGAGGTATATATCGTAAATATCAGAATAGGCTTAATAATCAAAGCGAAAAAAGGTAGAGTAATAGAATGAGCACTTTATATATGGTTGCAACACCAATTGGCAACTTGGAAGATATTACATATAGGGCAATTAGAATACTTAATGAAGTTGATATAATTGCATGTGAAGATACTAGACATACATCTCTTTTGCTATCTCATTATTCAATACAAAAGCGTCTTATTGCTTGTCATTCATATAATGAAGAAGAGAGTGCGAAAGGTATTATTGCACTTTTAGATGAAGGCAAAAATATTGCCTATTGTTCTGATGCTGGAACTCCAGGGATATCTGATCCTGGCTCTAGGCTTTGCGAAATTGTTCGTTCTGAAAGTGACCACTCTATTGTGCCAATTCCTGGTGCAAGCGCTTTTGTTTCTCTTATTTCTGCATGTGGAAGAGTTGGCAAAACAATTACATTTGAGGGCTTTTTATCGCCAAAAAAGGGAAGAAGATTAAAGAGAATAGAGACTCTTGTAAACCGAAAAGATACCTTTATTATCTATGAGTCTCCTTTTAGAGTTCTAAAAACTATGGAAGAGCTAGCATCTTTTTCTGAAATAAAGCGCTTAGTAGTTGGTAGAGAGCTAACAAAAGCCCATGAAGAGATAACTGTAGCCTCTCCTAAAGAGGTTCTTCTCTCTTACTCTAATCGTCCAGCAATAAAAGGCGAGTTTGTTATTGCTGTAGTCATGGGAGAAGATGATGATAACAATCAAGAAGATTAAAACTCTTAAACCCCGAGTAAGAGTTCGTAAACTTGGAGAGATATTTCACTTAGCTACATATTCAACACTTGATAAAGACTATGTAGGCGGTGCCTACAAGGCTCTCTTAGAAGAGGAACTTCTTTCTGATGAAGATAGAAGACTAATAGAATCTTTCTACAAAAAAGGCGAGAAAGAAGATTTAGATGACATCTATTATAGGACGCTTACTATCTTAGGTGAGAGTCCTGCAGATTGGGATATAAGAGACGATAGTGGCAATATAAGTTGGAACGAAAGAACTGTATTCGATCATTACTTATATTTAGATCATCTTCGTTCTCCATATAATGTTGGATCAATCTTTCGCTCTAGTGAGGCCTTCGGCGTGAAGAAAATATTTCTTTCTCCTGGCTCTGCGTCTCCTTTACATGAAAGAGCAAAGAGAACAAGTCGAGGAACTGTCGATGCCATAGAGTGGGAGACTGCAGAACTAGAGAATATAGATATGCCAATCTTCGCGCTTGAAACCGGCGGTGAAGATATTACATCTTTTTCTTTTCCTAAAAGAGGAATTTGCATTATAGGAAGTGAAGAAGAAGGAGTTTCTCGAGAAGCGCTAAAGAGAGCAGAGTCTTCACTTGGACGAGTATCTATAAAACAATTTGGTGTAAAAGGCTCAATTAATGTAGCATCAGCCGTGGCAATTTTATTACACTATTGGTCAAAAGAGGGAAATAAGAATGAGTGAAAGAGAGAGTTTTAAGAGTAGATTAGGCTTTTTGCTTGTCAGTGCTGGTTGTGCTATTGGAATTGGAAACGTATGGAAATTTCCATGGCTTGTTGGTCAGTATGGTGGCGGAATCTTTGTTCTCTTTTATTTAATCTTCTTAGTTATTATGGGAGTTCCAGTTCTTTCTATGGAGATTGGAATTGGAAGAGGAAGCAGACAAAGCACAGTAAATGGCTTTAAAGCGCTAGAGAAAGAAGGAACAAAGTGGCACTTTGAAGGTTATTTGTCTATAGTTGGATGCTATCTACTTTTAATGTTCTACAACTCAGTTGCAGGTTGGATGATTAACTACACATATAAGTTCGCAATAGGTGTTTTTGCTTCTCCATCCGTTGATGTAGAGAGTGTTTTTAACTCTATGCTTTCATCTCCTCTTGAATCACTTATATTCTTATTTGTTGTAGTAGCTATAGCTGTCATTGTCTGTGCTAAGGGATTAGAAAATGGAGTAGAGAAGGTTAATAAGGTAATGATGATTGGACTACTGTGCCTTATTATCATTCTTATTATTCACTCATTTACTCTTCCAGGTGCTAAAAGTGGCTTGTCTTTCTACTTAGTTCCATCTTTCAAGAATATTGAAGAGAAAGGCTTAATTAATACGCTTGTTGCTGCTATGAACCAAGCCTTTTTCACTCTTAGCTTAGGTATCTGCGCAATGGAAATCTTTGGAACATATATGAGTAAAGACAATACTCTTTTATCTGAGTCTGTCAGAATATGTGCTCTCGATACCTTTGTTGCCTTTGCTTCTGGCTTAATTATCTTCCCAGCTTGTTTTAGCTATGGCGTTACACCTGACGCTGGCCCATCTTTAATCTTTATGACACTACCAAAAGTCTTTATGAATATGCCACTCGGTTCTCTTTGGGGTACTCTTTTCTTTGTTTTTATGTCATTTGCGGCACTAAGTACAGTAATTGCTGTTATGGAAAATATTGTTGCATCCTTCATGGATACTTGGCATATATCAAGAACAAAGAGTGTTATAATCAACGCAATAGGTCTTTCTATTCTTTCTCTTCCTGTTGCTTTTGAGGGTAATATCCTAAAAGGCGTAACAGTAATAGGGAATAGAGCTTTCTTAGATAGTTGGGATTTTATTGTCAGCAATCTCTTGCTTCCTATTGGTAGTTTAATAGTTTGTCTATTCTGTACTCAAAAGAGTGGTTGGGGCTTTGATGGCTATATAACGGAAGCTAATACTGGAAATGGTATTAAGTTGAAGAAGAATAAAGCTATGAAGATTTACTTAAGCTATATTCTTCCTCTCTTTATCGTTTTGATTATTGTTTTAGGTCTTATTTAAAACTCTGAGAAACTCTGCAGAGCGTTCTTAGTTCGTCATCAATGAGACGATTAAAAGACCCTGGCGTATAGTTTCCTTTTCTATCTCGCTCTCCTGTCTTGAGCCCACTAAGAAGCTCTAAGCCTTCATCTATTGATGATATTGTCCAAATATGGAACATCCCTTTTTCAATAGCTTCTTCTATTTTATATGGAAGAATAAGGGATGTTTTATTTTGGTAAGGAATTATGACGCCCTGTGTGCCTGTGAGATGACATGTTTCACATGCATTATAGAAACCTTGTATCTTCTCATTTATTCCACCAACAGGTTGTAATTCTCCCATCTGATTAACACTACCAGTTACAGCAATGTCTTGCCTTACAGGGAAGCGACCAATGGCAGATAGAAGGGCATAGAGTTCTGCAGAAGAGGCTGAGTCTCCGTCAACGCTAGCGTAACTTTGTTCAAAGCAAATTCCGGCATAAAGTGAGAGAGGAAAATCTTCAGCATAGCGATGTCTAAGGTAGCCTTCAAGGATTAGTAGTCCCTTGTCGTGAATATTGCCACTTAGTCCCGCTTCATGTTCAATGTTTATAATACCTTCACTTCCAGGAGCAACTGTTGCTGAAATGACGCAAGGAGTTCCAAAGCTAGTGAGACCTCTATCCATAACAGCTAGTCCATTTACAACGCCAATCTTACTTCCCTTTAAATCCATTACCATTGTGCCATCTTTAATTTCGTCATTAATATGCTCTTCGGTAATGGAGCCGTAGTAATCTCTCTTATCTAAAGCAGAGCGAACGTTATAGCCTGTTATCTTCTTCTCTCCATTAGATAAAGCGTCAATTTCTGCTTCTTCTAATAGGTCGCCAAGAATAGAAAGCTGAGTTGTTAGTCTTGTTCTGTCTTCTGCAATATATGATGAATAGCGAAGAATCTCTCTGTAAGCGCTATCTTCTTGCTCAATCATTTTTTTACCACATTTTTTCAGGTAGCTTACAGTTCCGAATATATTTTCTTCATTCTGTGCCATCGAGTAATCAAATTCAGGTGAGACTTTAAAATACTTGAAGAATGTTTCGTCACTATCGGTAAGTTTGTCGTAAATTTCTTCCGGTCCAAGTAGAATAACCTTCGTAAGAATAGCAATAGGATATGGCCTAATAGATGACATCATTTCGCCTTGAACGGCAGTACTTGTAAGCGCTCTCATTGTCATTTCTAAGTAGCGCTTGAGGGTTGTCCATAGCTCTTCGTTTTGCACTATTTCCCGTGCAGATAGTACAAGAAATCCTCCACAAGCTTCTTGGTAGCTACCACATCTAATTGAAAGGTGTGGCGCTGTCTCTTCTTTTTCTATAAAACCGAAAAGAGATGAGCGAGAAGGATGAGCCTCGATAATTAATGGACGACGAAAAGTTTTTTCCCTATCTATAGCGATATTTATTTTCCATGCATCTGGGTTATCTTCAGCGCTTGGTAAGAGATTTAAAAACTTTACTATTCGATTATTACTTTTCCATTTTTCTATTAGAGTGCTTTTATCTACTTTGTTTTCTTTAAGGCTATCCAAATCTCTTTGAAATTCTTTTGCTTTTCCTCTTTCAAAGAGAATGCAAATAGGGCGATTAGGATGGGTCTCATTATGTAGGTAGGCAACATCTTTTAGTGTTGATACGTCATTTTCTATCTTAGCAATCTCTTCTTTTAAAGCTGTAAGTCTGCCTGAGCCTTCATCCCCTGAAAGGAAGATATTGTATCCTGGTCTTTCGATAGATAAGCCTAGCTTTAAGAGCCCTAAGGCCTTATCTTGTCCGATTATCTTCTCGCCACTTTTAACTGAAGAAAAATTATATTTATTAAAACTTAATTCTATATCTTGTTTATTTATTTCAACTAACACGCTTAGAATTTTAGTAAGAGCCTATCTCTTAGTCAAACGATATGGATTTATTTATAATTTTTTAGCATATGCAAAAAATTAAATATTTTTTCTTTAAAAACACTAAATTTTTGTAAAATTATTGAAAATTAATTGATATTTAACTCTTTTTTAACATATAAGACATAGTAAATATGATAATACTTTGTCGAGAAGTGTTAAAAAGAGGTTAATATGTCACTTGAAATCAAAGCACTAGCAATTACTGATGAAAAAAGAATCGAAACACTTAGCTTAACTACTCCAGATTTGGCTCCAAATGAGGTTCTTGTTAAGGTTAGAGCTGTTGCTCTATGTACACTAGAGCAAAGAGCTTTTAAAAGAGAAATGAAGATGCCTCTTCCTTTCTTGGGTGGCCATGAAGTTAGTGGCGATATTGCTCTTTTAGGAAGTGGTGTAAATAAAAAACTTTGGAAAGAAGGACAACGTGTTGCTGTGAGAATGCTTTATTCTTGTGGTGAGTGTTATAACTGTAGAACAGGTCACACAAATATGTGCACGTATGCACAGCGTAAGCCTGTAAGAGATGGTCTTATTCCTGGTCCTGGTGGACTATGTGACTACATTATTGTTCAAGCTAAAGATCTCTTCTTAATTCCTGATGATGTTAGCTATGAGGAAGCATCTCTTACGGAACCTCTTGCTTGCTGTGTTCATAGCGTTGAGAAAGCAAATATCCAATTTGGTGAGGATGTTGTTGTTATTGGTGGTGGCATTATGGGCATTAACCACGTAATGCTTGCAAAAAAGAAGGGCGCGAGAGTAATTATTTCTGAAGTTGACCCAAAGAGAAGAGAGCTTGCTCTTTCTTTAGGTGCAGATAAAGCAATTAATCCTGTGGAATGTAATGCTGTAGAAGAGGTAAAAAGACTAACAGATGGTAGAGGTGCTGATGTTGTTTTTAATACAACTGCAATCAGTTCTGTTGTTTCAGATGCCATCGAAATGACAGGTGCGTGCGGAAGAATGATTCAATATAGCTCAATGCATCCAGATTCTCCAATTTCTGTAAGTCCACAGATGCTTCACTCTTCAGAGAAGATTATTACTGGTTCTATTAGCCCAACAGAAAGAGATTTTTTTACTGCAAATAGATTAATTATTAAGCATATTATAGATATGAAACCATTAATTGCTGCTTCATTCTCCTTTAATAATGCTCAAGAAGCATTTGAGAAGGCTATCGTACCAGGAACATATAGAGTAATTATAACAGACTGAAAATAAAAGGAATTTTAGGGCTATGGCTAGTGTCACACTAAAAAATATTAGAAAGGTCTATCCACCTATTGCTTCTTTAAAAAAGAAAAAAAAGAGTGGATTTGAGGCTAATCTTGAAGAGACTGAAGATGGTGTTGTTGCCGTTCAGGATTTTTCCATGGATATAAAAGACAGAGAGTTCGTTGTTTTAGTAGGCCCCTCTGGCTGTGGAAAGAGTACTACACTTAGAATGATTGCTGGGCTAGAAGATATTACTAGTGGTGAACTCTATATAGAAGGTGAATTGGTTAATGATAAAGAACCTAAAGATAGAGATATTGCTATGGTCTTCCAAAACTATGCTCTTTATCCTCATATGACTGTTTACGACAATATGGCATTTGCCTTAAAAAAGAGAATTAAGTCAAAAGAAGAGATAAAAGAAAAAGTTTATAAAGCATCTGAGATACTAGGTATTACCGAGTATTTAAATCGAAAACCAAAGAATCTTTCTGGTGGTCAGCGTCAGCGTGTTGCAATTGGACGTGCTATAGTCCGTAACCCTAAAGTTATGCTCATGGATGAGCCTCTTTCAAATTTGGATGCTAAGCTTCGTAATCAGATGCGTTCTGAATTAATTAGACTACGTAAAGAGATAAATACGACATTTGTCTATGTAACGCATGATCAGACTGAAGCTATGACGCTTGGCGATCGTATTGTTGTGATGAAGGATGGATGGGTTCAGCAAATAGGAACGCCTGAAGAGGTCTTTGATGAACCAGAGAATGTATTTGTAGCAACCTTTATTGGAACTCCTCAAATGAATTTATTTGATGGAAAACTGAAGAGAAGGGAAGATGAATACACTGTTTTAATAAAGAATAAAGAACTCAAACTTTCTGATAAAGCGAACAGAATTCTTTTAGAAAAAAAACAAGAGGAGACAGACGTTTTACTTGGCGTAAGACCTGATGACATCACACTTTCTTTCGATGGTGGTGACTTTAGTTCTGTAATAAACGTAGTAGAACATATGGGCAATGTGATGCATGCACATTTTGATTTTTGCTCTAAAGATGTTGTGGCTCTTTTAGATAAGAAAGATGACTCTATCTACAAAAACTTGGAAATAGATAAGAGTATTTTCTTCTCTTTTTCTCCTTCTTCTATCTACCTTTTTGATAGAAAGAGTGGCAAGAATATTGCTAAATAAGGAAAACTAAATGAAAAAGGTTCAATCGGGTATAGCTAAAAAAAAGAGACGTGACAGGAAAAGAATATTCTTGCTTCTTCTTCCTATTCTCTTGTTTTCCATACTTTTTATCTATTATCCATTTTTAAAGACCATTGTTAATGCCTTTTCTCGTGTAAACGCCAAAGGTGTAATAAAGGGCTTTGCTGGGCTAGATAATTTTAGATATACCTTTGCTCGTAAAGATTTTCTTCCAGCTTTAAAGCATACTCTGACAATTGCTATTATTAATGTGCCAATAACGCTTGTCATAACACTCTCTTTAGCACTTTTAGCAAACAAGAAGAGGAAGCTAAGTGGAGTCTATGAAACGCTATTTACACTTCCAATGTCAGTATCTATGTCTGCTGCCTGTATGATCTTTAAATCTATGTTCAGCCCAAGCGTTGGCTTTATTAATAGCTTCTTTGGCTTAAAGCTAGGTTGGTTTGAGAGTAGTGATACTGCTCTTATGACATGTATTATTCTAACAGTTTGGATGGGTATTGGTTTTGATTTTCTCTTAATGCTTTCAGCTTTAAGAGGAATACCGAAGCACATTATGGAAGCAACATACGTTGATGGAATAAGCACATTCAGAAGAATATTCTTTGTTCAAATTCCACTTATTAGTCCAACTATATTCTACGTGTTCTGCACTAACTTAGTTCTTGCGATGATGACATCGGCTCCGATGATTATCATCATGGGAATAAGTGCTGAGTCTGGAGCAACGAATACGCTAATGAGCATGATGTATCAATCAGGGTTCTCAAGCTCAGATTATGGCCTAGCTGCAGTACTTAGCTTGACAGCTTTTGTTCTGACACTTGGCTTTACGATCTTGTCATTTGTATTTGAGAAAAAGAAGGTTCACTATCAATGATGAAAAGAAAGACTAAACTATTAATTGAAGATATTGTAGTAACTACATTTGCCATTCTAATTGGACTTATTATCGTCTTTCCAATTATCTATTGTGTCTGTGGCGCTTTCAAAACACCTTCCGAGTTCCTTTCTCCAGGACTCTTTCCAAAGAGCTTTACTAATTTTGAGAACTTTAAAGAAGCCTTAGCTAAGGGAAACCTTCTTAGATATACAGTCAACTCCCTTATTATTGCATTCTTTGGTACAGCTATAAGACTTGTTATATCAATCCTTGCTGCATATTGCTTCACTTATTACGATTTTAGAGGAAAGAACTTTGTCTTCTTTCTTATTCTTGGAACAATGATGATTCCGGGAGACGTTCTCCTTGCTACGAACTATCTTACTGTTTCTAAGATGCATCTTTTAAATACGTATTTAGGTGTAATGATTATATCTTTTGTCTCTGCATCTCAGATGTTTATGCTAAGACAACGATTTAAGAGTGTACCAAAAGATATGAGAGAAGCAGCTGAAATTGATGGGTATGGAGACTTTTGGTATATGTGGAGAGTCTTGCTTCCTATCTGTAAGCCTGTAATAACAACGCTATTTGTTCAAAGTTTTATTGGCTTATGGAATGCATATCTCTGGCCACTTATTGTCACAGCTTCTTCTCCAAATATGAGAACAATAATGGTTGGTATAACAAAGCTTAATTCTTGGGAAGATGAAAACTACCAGCTAGTATTAGCAGGGGTATGTATCTCTCTTATCCCTTCTTTGATCTTCTTCATTATTATGAGAAGGAATATGAAAAAGGGAGGCATGGATGGCTCCCTTGTTGGATAAATAATTTTTTATTTGGCGATGCCAAATAGGAGGAGTGATAAAAAGGTAAATAGAAAGGATGTTGCACTATTTCTTCCGGTAATGAAACAATAAAAGTGACATTACAACAGGAAGTGGCAAGGCTTTAATTCGTCATCTTTACTAGTCCTTGG
>JBNMJW010000001.1:0-50411 GCA_050874025.1 Candidatus Ornithospirochaeta sp. | reverse complement strand
TATGCCACTGATAGATGATCCATTTAGAACAGCTGAAGCACTGGTAAGAAATATAAAGAAAGTTACACCAAGTATCTTTGTTGATTTTCATGCAGAATCTGCCGAAGAAAAAGAGGCTTTGGCTTTTTTCTTAGATGGCAGTGTTAGTGCTGTTGTTGGAACTCATACTCATGTACAAACAAGAGATGAAAAGATTCTAGCTAATGGAACAGCCTACATAACGGACCTTGGTCTAACAGGAGTCCATGGTGCTGTTATAGGTTCTTCTCCAGAGAAAGCTATAGAGAGACAACTTACTCAGCTACCAATAAGAAGTGAAGTTGCAGAGGGAAAAGGAGAAATGGAAGGCGTAATAATTGACGTGTCTGCAGAAACAGGCAAAGCGTTAAAGATAACTCGATTTAGATCTTGAAAATTGTTTCGTCCGAAATAACAGTAAGGCTTTCAACTTTGTAATAAAGGTTGAGAGTCTTTTTTATTTGCTCTAGTGCTTTATCTATATCTTTTGAAGAAAGAAATTCTTTAGATAACTCGACAAAGAAGAATCCACCATCATATGAAGCACCAATGAGCTTTGTTCCCTCTGGTATAAAAGTGGATAACATGTTGTTTTTTTCTGTCTTATTTAGAGGTGATATTAAAGCTTTCAAAAGAGAGTGGATTGGGGTTGATGCATTAGTAATCTTTCTTTCAACGTTTACTTCTTTTCCATTTGAAAACAGAATGACAGGATAGTAAGCGATATTAGAATCATCTTTACTTGCCATCCACATCTCGTAGTGCTCTCTAATATGGTAATTAGCAAAGTTTTGCTTTGCTCTAGGTATCAAAAAGAAAAGACCAGGAACAACAAGAATAAGGAGTATAATATACATCACAAGGGTATATCTAAAGCTACCTTGTCCTTTTGAATTATCTTTTTCCATAGACTGAATTATAACGGAAGAAGATAAAAGCGTGAACTAGAAAAAAGAGATAACCAACTAGATTAAATACAATATAATTTTACATAATATGTTGAGTTAGCTATTTTTAAGGTGTGATATATGGCAGAAAAATTAGACATAAGAAATAAAGCAGACATAGATACAACTCTTCCTCTTATCTCAATTGTTGGAAGGCCAAATGTAGGTAAATCTACACTATTTAATAGATTAGTAGGAAAGAGAAGGGCTATCACAGACCCTACTCCAGGTGTAACGCGTGACCCAATTCCTGAAAGATGGCTACTTGGAAACCATCCAGTAACGCTTGTCGATACAGGTGGTGTTAAGCTTGATAGGGTAGGACTTGATCACGCTGTAACTCAGAAGTCTCTTTCTATTCTTTCAGAAAGTGACATAATTCTTTTTTTGATGGACTGCATGGAAGTAACAGCAGAAGATATGATGCTACTTGAAGAACTAAGACCATATACAGATAAGGTTGTTTTAGTTGTAAATAAGATAGATGATCCATCTAGAGATGACCTCATTTGGAATTATTTTGCTTATGGCTTTCAGCGCGTAGTTGGTATTTCATCTGCTCATGGATTAGGAATAGAAGAATTAGAAGATACAATACTTGGTATGCTCAACCTAGAAAGAGTTGAGGAAGAGCCTGAAGAACCAGAATCAATTAAGCTTGCAATTATGGGAAAGCCTAATACAGGTAAGAGTACATTAACTAATCTTTTAACTGGAAGAAATATTTCGATTGTTTCAGATATTGCTGGAACAACAAGAGATGTAATGAAGGGTACCTTTGTTTACAAAGGAACAGATTACACTGTTCTAGATACTGCAGGTATTCGACGAAAGAGTAAGGTTGATGAAGATGTAGAATACTACTCTGTAAATAGAGCTATTAAGACAATAGATGAAGCAGATGTCGTCCTTTTAATGATTGATGTAACAGAAGGGCTTGCTGAACAAGACAAGAAAATAGCTCAGCTTATCGTGAGAAGAGGCAAAGGTGTCATTCTTTGCTTAAATAAGATTGATAAACTCTCAGGAGTTGAAAATGAACTAGAGGCAATCAAAGATAGAGTAAGATTCTTATTTCCTATCCTCTCTTTTGCTCCTCTTGTACCTATTTCTGCATTAGAAGCAATAGATGTTGGTAAATTGCTAGATATCGTCTGGCAAGTCTATAGACAGCTTGAGAAGAGAGTAGATACATCATCACTTAATGAAGCTTTGAAAAAGTGGACAACAGATCAGGAACCACCTCGTTCTGCTACTGGATATTTTAAAGTCCTCTATGGAACACAAGTTAGCAACAATCCTGTTAGGTTTTTATTCTTCGTTAACAAGGTTCATGGCTTCCCTGAAACATATATCTCATACTTAAAGAATTGCATAAGACGAGACCTTGGCTTTACATATATTCCTGTTGAAATCTCACTCAGAGAAAGAAAGCGTAATCCTAGCTTAAATGACAAGGGTCCTGGGAAAGAAGAGAAGGAAATTAGAGCTGTCATTCGTAAGAACAATAAGCCTACATCTTCTGTTAAGAAGGGTATTAGCAGAAAACCAGGCGGAAAGGCTAGAATGGGAAAAGAGCGAGAAAAAGCTGAGTTAATTGTCAGAAATTCCAAGCAAAAGGTGAAAAGGAAGAAATAATGGGTTTTTTAGAGGAAAACGGGATAAAGGCAGTTGCTTTCGACATTGATGGAACCTTTTATCCTCTATGGAAAACAAATATTAGAGTCTTTATTGCTTCTCTTCCTCATTTAATATTTGCTATGAAATACAACAAGGCTAGACAGAAGCTTAGAGAAGAAGATAGCTTTTCTTCTTTGCCCGTGCTTAGCCGCGAAGAAAATGGAAAGAGAATGGTTCTCAATATGTATGGAAGATGTGATGAGAAACTTCTTAATGCATTTTTAAAGAAGGAAGAGAGAGTCTTTACTCGAAGATATGAATCACTTTTTAAATCAATAAAAGCTTCAAATGGAGTGAGTGAGGTTCTTTCACTTTTAAAAGATAAGAAGTACTCTATGGGAGTACTATCTGATTTCCCAATTGGGAGCAAGCTTCAGGCAATGAAAATAGAGTCTTTCTTTCCTGTTCAGATTTCAACAGAAGAGATTGGTAGGCTTAAGCCTTCGCTTACACCTTTTGAGATTTTAGGTGAGAAATTAGGGGTTGAGAAAACGGCAATACTGTATGTGGGAGACAGTATTCATAAAGATGTAGAGGGTGCCCATAGGGCAGGAATGAAAAGTGCCCTTATCTCTACAAAACACTCAGATTCTTCTGCAGACTTAACAGTAAAGGATTGGGTGGAATTAAGAAAAAAATTGTTCTAATGGAGATGCCGATGTCTACTACCTACATTTACGTTGCTATTGGGGTTAGTTTTTTAGTTAATTTAATTATATTGATTGCTTTTCGTGCCGCTGACAGAAAAGATAGAACCCTTAAATCATTAAACCAGCAAGTAAAGAATTTCCGTAGTGAAGTAAGTTCTACAATGAATCGTATGAGCTCTACAGCAAGGGATTGTGAGCAGAATATTTCTAGTAGAATTGAACATGCTAATACTGTACAGAATCACTTAGCAGAATCTATAGACCTTGTTCTTGTCCATCAAAGAGAACTTGATGACCTATCTGGGGTATGTGAGAACTATGGTAATGCTTTGAAAAAACTGAAGGTTCAGACAGAACAAGCGGAGAATAGACTCTATGCTGTACAAGCAGAGGTAAGAAAGATTGAAGCTGTAAATGATTATGCACTTGCATTTCAGAAGGATGTAGAGAGATTAACAAGCCAACTTGATTCAATCAAAGCAGACTATGTTCGCCTTGTAGCATCTACAGAGCAAGACTTAAAAAATGCTGGAGCTAACCAAAAAGAAGAAAACAATGAAATGCTTCAGCAATTCTCTCAGACTCTTGAGAGAGCAAAGATGCAGTTTTCTGATTACATGGCACAAGAAAAGAAGGCCTATGATGATATTTGCCGCGAGCAAGAGGAAGAGGCTGAAAATCAACTTGCAAAATTGAAAGATGAAGAAGCGTTAATCAATGAAAACATCGATAATGGCAAGAATGAGCTAAACACATTCGCTGAATCAATCAAAGGTTTAATTTCTGAACTTGAGATTAAGAAAGAAAATGTGGTTAAAGAATTAGAGAATAAGACAGATGAGCTATCTAAGAACCGTGAAATGGCACTTAGTAGCTTTGAAAGTAGACGTGATGCTCTCTTTAGCGAATTTGAAGAGAAGATTTCTTCTTCTATTGAGGATTTAGATAGTGCCATTAAGAGTACAGAAAACTCTCTAGAAGAGAAACTCCAAGATAAAGAAGATGAAATCACAGCTTCAATGGACATCTATGCTGATAAGTTAGATGAAAAAGAAAAGAAAATAGAGAGTGTCATAAGCGAACTAGCTGAGAAGAAAGAGAGACTATTAAATGAATTTAATCAGTCTATAGATAATCTAAACGAAGAGGCTAAGCTTAGCTTGGAAGAACTTGGTAAGACTAAGGATGAACTGATCGCACTCTCTCAAGCTAATATCGAAAGGAAGAAGAGTGACCTTGAAGATGCTCTAGTCTCATTTAACAATGACAAAACAAAGATTGAAGAAAGCTTCAATAGCTATATAGAAGAGAAGAAAAATAACTTTAATCTTGTTTTGGATGACTTGGAAAATAGAAGAAATCAATACAAAGACAGATGTGAAGGTACTCTATCTGAGATTCTTGAGAATATTCAAAATGAATCAAATCAGACATTACAGAAGACCAAGAGTCAGAGTGAAGATTTCTTAAAGCTTGTTAATAAAACTATAAGTGATAGTGAAGAAACTTATCACTTACTCCTAGAAACAACTCATGGAAAGATTAAAGAGGCAGAAGACTCTTTAAGTGATCTTCGCTCTAAGATAAGTGAGAGTGAAGCTATGCTTTCAGCAAAGTTAGAGAATGTTACAGAGATAAAAGAAGAGATTTGGAATCTCCAAGCAGAAGAGAAGAACCTTCAAGATACAATCGATAGCCTTAAAGACGATAAAGCTAAGTTACAAGATGAGAATAAAGAAGCAAAGAGTCAAAGACTTAGCGAGGAAGCAAATCTTGTAAGGCTAAAAGGTCAGCAAAATGTCTTGAGAGAAGAGAAAAAGAATGAAGCTCCAAAAGAACAAAAGAAGCCACTCATTGAAGAAATGGATATCGTAATAGGCGACGAAGAAGAGGTAGACGTTTCTGATGATGATTGATTCGTTTGACGAGTTAAGAATTAATTATTACCTTTAATACAGATGCCCTTGGAGGGGCATTTGTTATGAGAAAGAATAAAAAAAATAAAAATAAAGGAACTAAAGCAATGGCTGAAGAAAAGAAAGAAGAAAAAGAAGTTAAAGAAGAAGTAGAGACAAAGGAAGATTTAGCTGTTGATGAAGAGAAAGAAAAAGAGGAAGAGGATACAACTCTTTCTGAAATAGATGAGCTAAATAATCATGTTAAAGAGCTTGAAGAAACAATCCTCAAGATGAAGGAAGATGAGCTACGCCGTGCTGCAGATACCGAGAACTATAAAAAGAGATTAAGAAGTGAAAAGGAAAATGCAGTTAAGTTCGCTAACGAATCATTAATTTCAGATCTTCTTGAGCCATTAGATAACTTCTCTAGAGCAATAGATGCTAGCGAGAAGACTGACGATATTGAAGCTCTGAAGAAAGGGGTTGTCATGGTTAAAGATCATCTTTTCCAGGTTCTTAAGCAAAATTGGGGCCTAGAGATGATTAATAGCAAGGTTGGTACTCCTTACGATCCTAATACTATGGAAGCCTACGGTGTTCAGGAGAAGGAAGGAATAAAAGAAGAAGAAGTTGCTGCCGAGTGTGCAACTGGTTGGCTTCTTCATGGCAAAGTTTTAAGAACTGCAAAAGTTTTTGTTGCTAAGCCAAAGAAATAATAGAATAAAAATTGACGATTTTTATTACTATTATTATTTTAGTTTTTGATGAGTAAAATCATCGTTTTAATTTGATATTATATGGAGATTTAGAATATGGGAAAGATTATTGGTATTGACCTCGGAACAACAAATAGCTGTGTTGCAGTTATGGATGGAAACGAGCCAAGTGTTATTGCAAATAGTGAAGGAGATAGAACAACCCCAAGTGTTGTTGCTTTCAAGGGTGATGAGCGTCTTGTTGGTAAACCAGCAAAGAACCAGATGGTAACAAACCCTGAAAACACTATTTATTCTATTAAGAGATTTATGGGAAGAAAGTTCCACGAAGTAACCGAGGAAACAAAGATGGTTCCTTATAAGGTTGTCGCTGGAGCTAACGATGAGATTAAAGTTGATATTGAGGGGAAGCAGTATTCTCCACAAGAGATTTCTGCAATCATCCTTCAGAAGATGAAGAAAACAGCTGAGGATTTCCTTGGTGAAGAGATTAAGGAAGCTGTTATTACAGTTCCTGCTTACTTCAACGATGCTCAGCGTCAGGCAACAAAGGATGCTGGTAGAATTGCAGGTCTTGATGTAAAGAGAATTGTAAACGAACCAACAGCTGCTGCTCTTGCATATGGTTTTGGTAAAGATTCTTCTAAGGAAGAGAAGATTGCTGTCTACGACTTTGGTGGTGGTACATTTGATATTTCAATTCTTGAGCTTGGAGATGGTGTCTTCGAAGTAAAGAGTACAAATGGTGATACACATCTTGGTGGTGATAACATCGACCAGGTAATTATTGACTGGCTAGTAAGCGACTTTAAGAAGGAGTATGGCATCGATCTTTCAACAGATAAGATGGCTCTCCAGAGACTTAAGGAAGCTTCTGAACAGGCAAAGATTGTTCTCTCTTCTTCTACACAGACAACAATCAACTTACCATTCATCACAGCAGATGCTACAGGTCCAAAGCACTTACAGAAAGAGCTTACAAGAGCTAAGTTTGAGCAGATGATTGAACCACTTGTTGAAAAGACAAAGATTCCTTGCATGAATGCTCTTAAGGATGCTGGACTCAGTGCTTCTGATATTGATGAAGTTATCTTGGTTGGTGGTAGTACAAGAATTCCTATGGTACAGGAAGAAGTTAAGAAGCTTTTCGGTAAGGAACCACATAAAGGTGTAAACCCAGATGAAGTTGTTGCAGTAGGTGCATCAATTCAGGGTGGTATTCTTAAGGGAGATGTAAAAGATGTTCTTCTTTTGGATGTCACACCTCTATCATTAGGTATTGAAACACTTGGTGGTGTTACAACAAAGCTTATTGAGAGAAATACTACTATTCCTACAAGAAAGAGTCAGATTTTCTCAACAGCAACAGATGGTCAGACAGCTGTATCTATTCACGTACTTCAGGGTGAAAGAGAGCTTGCTTCTCAGAACAGAACACTTGGTATGTTCAATCTTGAAGGCATTGCTCCAGCACCAAGAGGAGTACCACAGATTGAAGTAACATTCGATATCGATGCTAACGGTATTGTTCACGTATCTGCAAAGGATCTCGGAACAGGCAAGGAACAGAAGATTAGAATTGAATCTTCTTCTGGTTTAAGCGAAGCTGATATTGATAAGATGGTCAAGGAAGCTGAAGCTCATGCTGAAGATGATAAGAAGGCTAGAGAGACAATTGAAGCAAAGAATAATGCTGAAGCAACTGTTTACTCAACAGAAAAAGCTTTGAAGGATTATGGCGATAAGGTTTCTCCAAGCGAGAGAAGTGCTATCGAGAGTGCAGTTAAAGATCTTAAAGATACTTTAGCTAACGCTAATGCTAGTGCTGAAGAGATTAAGAGTAAGACTGAGAAAGTTCAGAGTGCATCAATGCAGCTTGGACAGAAGGTATATGAAGCTCAACAGGCAAATGCTGCTGGATCTAATGGTCAGGCTAATGGCCAGTATCAACAGAGCCAGGGTGGCCAGGAAGCAAATACATCTTCTTCAAACGGTAGTGATGATACAATGGATGCTTCCTTTGAAGAAGTAAAATAATAAATCTTTTTAGATGATTTAGGGGCAGCATGGAATACATGCTGCCTTATGGTGTAAAATAGGGGTAATATGGCAAAACGTGATTATTATGAAGTCCTTGGAGTTCAAAAAGGAGCTACTGAGGAAGAAATAAAGAAAGCATATAGAAAGATTGCTATGGCAAATCACCCTGACACACACCCAGGAGATGCACAAGCAGAAGAAAGATTCAAGGAAGCTAGTGAGGCTTACGAAGTTCTTTCTGATCCTAAAAAGAAGAGTGCATATGATCAGTATGGCTTTGCTGGTGTTGATGGTATGGGTGGTGCAGCAAGTGGCGGTTACCAGAATGTATACAGAGACTTCAGCGATCTTTTTGGAGGCTCAGGTGGATTCTCTGATATATTCTCATCATTCTTTGGAGGAGGTTCATCATCTTCTCAGAGAAGAAATCCTAATGGCCCAAGACAGGGACAGTCTCTTCGTTATGATATTACAATAGATTTCAAAGAGGCTGCATTTGGATGCAAGAAAGAGATTTCTTTCTCCCATGATGATGTTTGCCCATCTTGCCATGGTACTGGTGGAACAGGAAAACATGCTTGTTCGACATGCGGAGGTAGTGGCCAAACAATATCTGGTGGTGGTTTCTTCCAGATGTCTCAACCATGTAGAACATGTAGAGGAACGGGTTATGTTGTAGACAATCCATGTTCTGAGTGTCATGGTACCGGAACTATTAGAAAGAGTGAAAAGCTTAGTGTAACAATTCCTGCAGGAAGTGATGATGGTACAAGATTAACTCTCAGAGGAAAAGGTGATGCTGGTAGTAATGGCGGTCCAAATGGTGATTTGATTCTTGTTGTAAATGTTCGTCCTGATAAGTACTTTGTACGAGATGGATACGATGTTTATCTTCAGGTTCCAATCTCTTTTGTTCAGGCCGCATTAGGGGACTGCATTCAAATCCCAACTATTGATGGTACCGATGTTATGGTTGATATCCCTGAGGGAACTCAAAATGGAAAGCTTTTGAGACTAAAGGGTAAGGGTGTTCCTTCTCTTCGTGGTGGCTCAAGGGGTGATATGTATCTTAAGATAGTTGTTGAGACTCCAAAGCGTCTTGGCATAAAAGAAAAGAAGATTATGAAAGAGCTTTATGATGCAATGAGTCCAACTAAAAATCCAAAGCCAATGGCTTTTACAGAGAATTAAGAGGTGTAAATGGGCGAGAAGGTCTACGGTTATCATGCAATTGAGGAAGCTTTAAAGAAAGCAGGTATGGGTTCCACTCTCTATCTTCAGAGAAATGGTGGAGAGAGAATTCAAGATTTAGAGCGTAAGGCAATTCTAACAGGAAAGGTTGCTGTAAAGAAGCTTAGTAAAGACGTGCTTTCCTCTATGATGATTGGTGTTGATTTAAGAGGAGCTCTTTTAGATTTAGGTGGTCCAAGACGTGGTGCTTCAAGGTTAATTGAAACTACAGTTGATGAGTTTTGTTCTTCTTTAAAAGAAGATGATGAAGCCCTAGTTTTAATTCTTGATGGTATTACAGACCCTCACAACTTGGGAGCAATTTTGCGTTCGGCAGATCAGTTTGGTGTAGATCTTGTCCTTATCCCAGAGCGACGTTCAGTTCAAGCTAACGAAACTGTTGTAAAGGTTTCTTCTGGTGCGGCTCAATACGTTCCGGTATCTGTAGTGACAAACCTCACTAGAGAGATAAAAACTCTGAAAGATAATGGTTTTTGGATTTACGGTGCAGATATGAATGGTTCTAGTTCATACACAGAAAAATTTGCTTCTAGAACAGCCATTGTAATGGGAAGTGAAGGAGATGGAATATCGAATCTTGTTAGAAAGAATTGCGATTATATTACTTCAATCCCTATGCAGGGTCATATTGATAGCTTAAATGTATCGGTTGCAACTGGAATCTTACTTTACGAGTTTAGACGTAGTCATTAAGTGGCAAATAAAGAAAAATCTCCGTTTCCATGAGGATTCGGAGATTTGTTTTCACTGGTTAAAGAATTTGTTTCCTATATCATCTCTATACCAAAGAGATGAGAAGTTTTTATCTTTTATTAACTTGTAGGCTTGCATGTTTGCACTTTCTAAGCTTTGGGCTCTTCCTACTACAGTTATACATCTTCCACCGTTTGTAAAGAAACGACCATCAGGTGTCTTTTTTATTGCCCCGATAAAAACTAGTGGCTTATTTTCAGTATTCATCAAGAAAGCATTTGAAAGCCCTGTTATTTCTTTACCAATGACAGGATCCATAGGATAGCCATATGAAGCTAATACAACAGCTACAGTTGAGAGATTATTCAGCTCAAGTTTGACACTAGATAGTCTATTTTCTCTCATAGCTACCATTATTTCGATGATATCTGTTTTGATAATTGGAACCATAGCTTGAGTTGCTGGATCATTTAAGCGCACATGATAGTCGACAAGTATTGGTCCATCTTTAGTAATAATTATAGATAGTGTTAATACTCCACTATATGCGAGTCCTTCTTCCTTTAATCCCCTTAGCGTTGGCTCAATGATTTTATTTTTAATTTCCTCTTTGACTGTATCATTAAGCGGAATAGGGGCAATGGCTCCCATACCACCTGTTGGCGTTCCTTGGAAATGAGATACATTCGTGTACTCATTAGCAAGAGGAAGAAGCAAGTATCCATTCTTATCGACAAAAAGAGTTGCTGTTGCATGCAGTCCATCGATATGCTTCTCAAGAAGGATAGGGCCTTTCTGCAATAGCCCCTGCGCATAATTCAAAAGTGCATACTTATCTGATGATGACAGCATTATTCTAGATGGAGTAATTGTGTTTGCTTTTATCGTGTAACGAGTATCTGGATGTTGGTCTAAGAATGTCTCAAGACTATCTAAATCTTTAAAGACAGCGTTTTCTGGAACGGGGATATTATGGCGATGAGAAAATGAACGAGAGAAAGCTCTATCATCTTCTAGCTTTAAAGCTTCTTTAGATGCTCCAAAACAAGTAATTCCTCTTTCAGAAAGGTACTCCTTAACTCCACTTAGAAGAGGAGCTTCTGTTCCAATAAATACACTTTCAATGTTGTGTTCTTTTATAGCTCTATAAACTTCTTCCGGGTTAGATGGATCGGTAGAATATAGATTTGTTGCTATGTCTTCTGTTCCAGGGTTGCCTGGAGCAACAAATAATTCCGAAATAAACGCACTTTGGCTAAGCCACCAAGTTGCTGCATGGTCCTTGGCTCCTGAGCCTAATACAAGAATTCGCACTTTAACACCTCTAGTAATATTCTACACTATCAGAAAAGCAAAAAGCAAAAAGAAAAGTTCTTTTATTGAAATATACAAAAAATGCATAAATTTACGAAATGCGAAAATTAAGAGCTCCATTTATATTTGTGGTACTCAATATTATATAAAGAATTAGTGAAAAACTATAATTTCTTTTTAGTTTTCATTTCTGTGTTTGTGTTTCTATAAATAGTTGAATTAATTATGGCTATTATAGTATTCTTAACCTACAACTTTTAAATTTGTATTAAAAGATTGAGAGAAGAATGAGTTCTAGAAAATATACGAAGGATTATCGCCTAGAGAATAAAAGCCAGAAAAATGGCAAGGTTGCAACAATCCCAGTATATAGGGGAGAGTTGTTCGGATTCGAAAAGAAAAAAGAAGAGATAGAGCGAGTAAAAAAAGTTTTTCTTGTTTTTACTATCGCTGAGTGGATAATTTACTTTGTTGCTCTATTTCTTAATACAGATAAAGGCAGAGTTATGTATGTCTCTCTTCCTTTAATTGCTGTAGCTTTTCCTCTTCTTGGGCAGACAAACATTGTTCTAATGTTACGAAAGACCAAGAGTGAGTACATAAGAAGCGAGAAGGATAAGATTACAGAAAAGCTTATTTCTTATGTCTTCGTTTCTTTTTTCTTTTCTCTGTGTTCTCTCTTAGGACATATTGTCTCATGGATAATGGGAGGGATCCAGGATGCAATCCTTTTAGTCTTAACTCTTCTTCTTGTTGCTCTTTCATATTCTTTATTTGCTAAGAGAAAAGATTTAGCGATGAAGGTAGTTGGAACAACAAAACTTCCTGAAGAGGAAGAATGAAAGTAAATTTGCGTACGTTGTACGCTATTAATACCTCTAGGAGGAATTAGGAATGAAAAAAACTTTAGCTATTGTTCTTGTTGTTCTTCTTGCATTGAGTATGTTTACAAGTTGTGGAAAGAAGAATCTTCAAAATTCAAAAGCTACAACTACAACAACTCCAGTAGCAACAACTACAACAACTTCAGCTCCAGCTGCAACAACTACAGCTCCAGCTACAACTACAACAACCACTACAGCTAAGACAGAAGCTCCAGCTCCAGTTGCTAAGCCAACTACAGCTGTTTTTGCTACAGCTAGCTTTGGTATGAAGTTCTCTCCTTTCTTTGCTGCAACAGCATATGACCAGGACATCGTTGATGTTACACAGCTTGGTCTTCTTGCTGCAGATCGTGGTGGTGCTATTATTTATAATGGTATCAAGGGCGAGACACACTCTTATAACGGAACAGACTACTTCTACCAGGGTGCAGGAGATGTTGAAGTTGTTCAGAATGCAGATGGAACAGTTGATTACAATCTCACAATGAGAGATGACCTTGTCTTCTCTGATGGAACACCAGCAACTATTGATGATGTTATCTTCACTATTTACGTTCTCTCTGACCCTACATATGATGGTTCTAGCACACTCTATGCTCAGCCAATTATCGGTATGAATGACTATTATAACTCAATGAAGTATAGCTATGCTCTCTTCACAGAAGCTGGTAGAGATAACACAGATTTCTCTCTCTGGACAAAGGAAGAGCAGGATCAGTTCTGGGCTGACCTAGATAAAGCAGCAACATTATTTGCTCAGGAAATTGTTGACTATGTTGTTTCTGCTTATTCTTCTATGGCTCCTAGCTACATTGGTGCAACAGCTGATGAAGTTAAGGCTAACCCAGCACTCCAGGTTAAGCTTGGTATGTTCATGTGGGGATTCAGTGGCGCATGGAAAGAAGGCGCAACAGCAGCTGATTATGGTAGAGCAATTCTTGACCAGTATGACAATGTTCTTGGCGATGCAGATGCAGAAACAGCTGGAACATCTATCTTCACATTCCTTGAAGAAGTTGCTGGCGATAAGTATTCTAAGCTAGTTTCAGTTGGTAACGATGTAAAGTCTATTTCTGGTATTGAAAAGACTGGTAAGTACACAATGACAGTTCATATGTCATCTTTCGATGCTACATCTATTTATAACATGTCATTCACAATTGCTCCTCTTCACTACTATGGTGATACTTCTCTTTATAACGGTGTTGATTCATTCGGTTTCAAGAAGGGTGATCTCTCTGGTGTAAGAAGCAAGACAACTCAGCCACTCGGTGCTGGTCCATATATCTTTGATAGCTATCAGAACGGTGTTGTAACACTCAAGGCTAACCCATACTATTTCCTTGGAAAGCCAGCTATTGATACACTCCTTTTCCAGGAATCAACAGAGTCTGACTATGTACCTGGTATTGTTACAGGAACATTCGATATTGCAACTCCAAGTATCAACGATGCTACAGTTATGGCTATTAAGGATGCTAACTCTAATGGCGAACTTGTTGGTAACACACTTACAACATATCTCATTGACTATCGTGGATATGGTTACCTTGGTATCAATGCTAACCTTGTTAGTGTTGGTGGCGAGAGTGGAAGTGAAGAAAGCAAGGACCTCAGAAAGGCATTCATGACAGTATTCTCAGTATACAGAGATACAGTTATCAATTCTTACTATGGCGACAGAGCTAGTGTTATTCAGTACCCAATCTCTAACACATCTTGGGCTGCTCCTCAGCCAACAGATGCTGGTTATAAAATTGCTTATTCAACAGATGTTGATGGTAATGCTATCTACAGTGCAGCTATGAACGATGAGCAGAAGTATGAAGCAGCTCTCAATGCAGCAGTTGGTTTCTTGAAGGCAGCTGGATATACATGGGATGATGCATCAGGCAAGTTCACAGCAGCTCCAGAAGGCGCAAGCATGGTTTACGAGATTCTTATTCCAGGTAGTGGTGAACAGGATCACCCTGCATATGGTATTGCTGTTAATGCTAGTGAAGCTCTTGCTAAGATTGGTATTACTCTCCAGGTTAACGACTGCACAAGCACAATATGGAACAACGCTCTCGAAGCTAACACAGCTGAGATGTGGGTTGCTGCATGGCAGAGCACAGTAGACCCAGATATGTATCAGGTTTATCATTCTTCTAATGCTAATGGTAAGAATACAAACTCTAACCACTATCAGATTACAGATGATCAGCTCGATGAACTCATTATCGAAGGAAGAACAAGTTCTGATACAGATTTCAGGAAGGCTACTTACAAGGCAGCTATGGAAATCATCATGGACTGGGGTGTAGAGCTCCCAGCATATCAGAGAAAGGATTGTACAGTTGCTTCTACAATTCGTATCAACACAGATACAATGCCTAAAGATATGACTCCATATTGGGGATGGGATGCTGAGATTAATACTCTCGCAACAAACTAAGCCTCTTAGTTTAGTAACAATTGCCCTCACTTTAAGTGAGGGTATTTTTATGTTAATTTTTCTGTATAATTTTTGTAATTTCTTTTATTGTAAGGAATTAAAAAATAACAATTTTTTACTTTTTGTACAAAACTGTTTGACCAATAACAAAATATAGAGTATTCTGAAAATTGACTCACGGACTTGATGAGCCCGTTTGTGTTTGTTTGCAAAAATCAGATAGAAGGAGGACAAATAAGAAGTGTTAAAGTATACGCTTAAGAGAGTATTGTATAGTATAGTTATTCTTTTCTTTGTAATGCTCATTGTCTACTCACTAATGTATAATATGCCTGGTAACTACTTAGAGACCAAGGCTCGAGAATTGGCATCCCGACCAGGTGCTGCCAAGAGTTATTCAGAATGGTTAGATGACTTAAATGCCCAATATGGTATGGACAAAGGAATCTTAAGAGGATATTTTATTTGGCTTGGGACCGCTTTAAGTGGCAATTGGGGTGATAGCTGGGCTTGGACTATTCCTGTAACAAAGGAATTCCACAATACTATATGGTATAGCTTTGCGTTATCTTTAGTTTCTTTCTTTGTTGAAATACTTGTTGCCATTCCTCTCGGAATACTTGCGGCAAAGAAACAATATGGTTTTGCCGATTATTTTACAACCATATTTGCTATGATAAGTATTTCTCTTCCAACATTCTTCCTTGCTACTCTTTTGAAGTATATATTCTCCGTTAAGCTTGGTTGGTTTGACCTAATGGGAATGCAGGGTAGAAACTATCAAAACCTTTCACAATTTGGAAAGTTTTTAGATTTAGCTAAACATTTCTTCTTACCAGCACTCACTCTTTCAATTATTTCAATAGGTGGTCTTATGAGATACACAAGAACTAATATGCTTGAAGTATTGAATTCAGACTACATCAGAACAGCAAGAGCTAAGGGCGTACCAGAGAAGAAAGTTATTAATTATCATGCTTTCAGAAATACCCTTATTCCACTAGTAACTACACTTGGTGGATCACTTCCAGGACTATTCTCTGGTGCTCTTATTACTGAAACACTTTTTGGTATTAGAGGTATTGGATACGCATCCTATAACTCAATGGTTCAGGGTGATATTCCTTTTGTAATGTTCTACTTGGCATTTATCTCTATTTTGACATTACTTGGAAACTTGATTACAGACCTGCTTTATGCTGCGGTTGACCCTCGTGTAAGACTTGGTTAAGGAGAATTTAGATGGCTTCATACAATTTAAATGATGTTTTAAAGAAGAAAAAAATAAGTTCCCCAAAGCATGAGGAAGAACGCCTTGATGATGTATCACGTGTAAAGGTTTTGTCTCCAACACGTCAGGTTATAAAGAGATTCTTACGTAACAGATTAGCTGTCTTTGGATTTGTATCTGTTATCGTTCTCTTTATTTTCTGTTTCTTGGGCCCCATATTTTATCCTTATGGCCAAAAGCAAACTTTCTACAAATATGATGTTATTAATACTCGTTTAGGCGTTGCTACAGAAAGCACATCGTTTACTGGATATGTTGTTGATAGTTCTATTAATGTTGATACAAAAGCTAATAGCTATATGACAACAAACATTAAGACAATGCAGAGTAATTCTCTTTCTTCATATGTTTCTATAGCTGATGATGGAAATGCTTATGAAATCGATAAGCTTGGAGAAGAGGTATACACATTATCACAAAGAAGTGCAGAGAAGGTTGCTTCCTTTGGATCAAGTAGCGTTCAGTATGCAACTTATGATGGTGTTTTCCGTACATTTAACTATTTAGATGGTGCTTCTAGTGATGAAGGCTTCGAAGAACTTGCAAAGCTAAAAATAAAAGGCAATAGCGGCAAGTTTACTCTTAACGATGTTGAGTATTCATTCAAGAAAAATACAGGAAAGAATTACACTGTTACTAAGACTGTTGAAGGCTTTGTTTATGAAAACGCTCCTCTTTCTTCAGATTTTGAAAAAGAAGCAGAAAACGTAACAGCGAATGTTTCATTTTCTTTTGAAGGAAAAGAATACTTTGTCACTAGTGTAGGTGCCACTAAAAATGTCTACTCTCTAGAAACTAAAAAGGTTGCAAAAGTTTTTACAACATTTGTTATTGACCTCTTTGATTCGTCTAAGAGCGTAACTGATGAATTTAGAAACAATGCATTACTTGCTGTATATTCATCAGATACCTTTACTGCAAATGGAATGGAATACCATTTTGTAAGGGATGAAGACAGTGAAGTTATTAGAATCTTTGACTCAAATAATAATGAAGAGGGCGAGTTCTCAACATTTATTATCAGAAGAAACAACGGTGAAGATACCATCCCTTATGTAGCTAAGCAGGAAATTGCAGAAGGAATATGGCAGATGCTTGAGGAAAATAAGAGTGAAACATCATTTGATACAACACTTCCTCAGCAGACAGAAGATGGTAGATTTGCCACTGATGAAAATGGAAATACTATTCTTACGCCAACTGAACTTAGAGTAAAAAAGACCGATAGAAGCTATGAGCTTTGGGCTAATCAGATAACATACGTAATTGATCGTTATGCTTCTCCTTCTCTTACACACATTCTTGGTACAGATGGAGACGGTTTTGATGTCTTCTCTCGTATTATGCATGGTGGAAGAGTATCATTAATGGTAGGTTTCGTTGTTGTTTTAATAGAGTTAATCCTCGGTATCATAATGGGAGGTTTAGCAGGTTACTATGGTGGTTGGGTTGATAATATCATCATGAGACTTGTAGATATCTTCTATTGTCTTCCAAGTATGCCTATCATGATTATTCTTGGTGGTATCATGGATGCTATGAGAATGGATGTTTATAGAAGACTATTCATCATGATGGCTGCCCTAGGTATCATGGGCTGGGCTGGTGTTGCTCGATTAGTTAGAGGTCAGATTCTCTCATTTAGAGAACAAGAATTCATGATAGCAACAGAAGCAACAGGTATTCGTGTAAAAGATAGAATCTTCAAGCATCTAATCCCAAACGTTATGCCACAGCTTATTGTATTAGCAACGATGGGTATTGGTGGAACAATCTTGACAGAGTCAACATTGTCATTCTTGGGTCTTGGTGTTAAGCATCCTCTTGCAACATGGGGAACAATGATTAACAGCGTTTCCTCTGCATCTGCAATGACTCACTATCCATATATTTGGATTCCTGTAGGACTATTAATTAGCTTTACAGTTATTTCATTTAACTTTGTGGGTGATGGCCTCAGAGATGCTTATGACCCTAAGGGAAAGAGGTAATATAGATGTCAGACCATTCATCATATATTTCTGGAAAAGAATCCAGACGAATTACAAAATTCAATAGACGTGTTACAAAGAAGCTCGAAGAAGAGAGAGCTAATGCAAATAAGGATCCAAAGCTCTACACAACTGTGATGAAGAATCCAAATAACGTTGTCGAATTTGATAATGTTTGTACATTCTTCTTTTCTGAAGTTGGTACTGTTAAAGCTGTAGATGGTATTACATTTGAGGTCCCTAAAAACAGTACAGTAGGTGTTGTTGGAGAAAGTGGTTGTGGAAAGAGTGTTACATCGCTATCTCTAATGCAGCTTTTGCAACGACCTTCAGGTCAAGTTGTAGGTGGTGAGATTCGCTTTAATAAGGGAGACGGAACGGCTTACAACATCGTAAATACACCTAATTCTGTTATGGAAACTATTCGTGGTAACAGGATGAGTATGATCTTCCAAGAGCCAATGACAAGCTTAAACCCTGTATTCCGTATTGGCGAGCAGGTTGATGAAGCTATTACTCTTCACAATCCAGATATGAGTGAAGAAGAGGTTAAAAATAGGACTCTTGAGCTTTTGGAAATGGTTGGAATCGCTAACAAAGAGGGTGTATATAAGATGTATCCTCATGAACTTAGCGGTGGAATGAGACAGAGAGTAATGATAGCAATTGCTCTTGCTTGTAAGCCAGACTTAATCATTGCTGACGAGCCAACAACAGCACTCGATGTTACTATTCAGGCTCAAATACTTGATTTATTAGAGAATTTGAAGAAGAAGATAGGTTCTTCTATTATGCTTATTACTCATGACCTTGGTGTTGTTGCTGGTATGGCAGACTATGTTGTTGTTATGTACGCAGGTCGTGTTATAGAGAAGGGAACTGCAGAAGATATTTTCCATCACCCAGCTCATCCATATACAATTGGTTTGATGAAATCAAAACCAGTTGTTGGTAAGAAAGTAGATCATCTCTACAATATTCCTGGTAGTGTTCCTAACCCTGTAAACATGCTTAATTATTGTTACTTCAGAGATAGATGCGAGCTTCAGTGCGATAAGTGTGCCGGAATCTATCCTCCATCAATTAAGATTAGTGATACTCATGTTGTTTCTTGTTATAGATTCTATGATGAGAAGAATGTTATTGAATATCCTAAGACTGTTAACCCAGAGGAGCTATAAGAAATGGCAGAAAAAAGAATGAAAAACATACTAGATGGTGCAGAAAAAGATCCTGAGAACCTTCTTGTTGTAAAGAATTTGAAGAAATACTTCCCCATTAAGAGTAGCTTTTTCAAGATGGTTGTTGGCAATGTTAAGGCTGTAGATGGTGTATCTTTTAAAATTAAGAAAGGTACAACAATGGGTCTTGTTGGCGAAAGTGGATGTGGTAAGAGTACTATAGGAAGAACAATACTTCGCCTACAGGAAAAGACATCTGGAGAGGTCTATTTCAATGGTAGAGAGCTCTTTTCTCTCTCTAAAGATGAATTAAGAAAGGAGAGACCAAATATCCAGATAATTTTCCAGGATCCTTATTCTTCTCTTTCTCCTCGTCTTCCTGTTGGTGAAATTATTGGAGAAGCTGTTAGGGAGCATAAAATTGTTCCTCCAGAAGAGTTTGATGATTACATTACACGTGTAATGGCTGCTTGTGGATTACCTGAATATGCTAAAGCAAGATACCCTCATGAATTCTCTGGTGGACAGCGCCAGCGTATTTGTATTGCGCGTGCTCTTGCTCTAAACCCAGACTTTATACTTTGTGATGAACCTGTCTCTGCTCTTGATGTATCAATTCAAGCTCAGATTATTAACCTTCTTAAGGACTTGCAGAAAGAATTTGGATTAACATATTTATTTATCTCTCATGACCTTTCTGTTGTTGAACACATTTCAGATACAGTTGGGGTTATGTACCTGGGTAATATGGTTGAGTTTGCTCCAACAGATAAGCTATTTAGCAAACCTCTTCATCCATATACAGAGGCACTCTTCTCAGCTATTCCTGTTCCAGATCCAGATTTCCATATGGAGAGAATTATTCTTGAGGGTTCTATTCCTTCTCCTGCTAATCCTCCAAAGGGATGCAAATTCCATACTCGTTGTAGAAAGTGCATGGAGATTTGTAAGTATGTATCTCCTGAGTTTAAAGAAGTTGAGAGCGAGCATTTCTGTGCGTGCCATCTCTTTAATACAGATGAAGAGAACAAGAATGCTAAGAGACTAATGGAAAAGCTCATTAAAGAAGAGAAAGAAAAAGAAGAACTAGAAAAGAATAAGAAGAACAAAAAGAAGTGAATATGTTCTCAAAGAAAAGAAAAGAAGATGACGAAGATGACATGAGAAGCTTTGCCGACATGAATGTCGAAGGGCTTCCATGGTACAGACCTAAACAAGATAGTGATAGTAAAGGTGAGAAACTTGATTTATCACCTAAGGAGTATAAGTACTTTATTCGCGGTGTTTTAAAGGCTGCGCTTCTTGTTGGGGCTGTCTTTATTGGAGCTTATTTTCTTTTTATTTTCTTCTTAGATTTTGTTGTTTTTAAGAATTAAAAATGGGAGCCTAAGTTGCTCCCTTTCTTAATTATAGAGGGTAGAAAAGGCATCGATGTAGTCTTTCTTTTCTTTTGCAAGGCTAATTAAATTCTTGCATTTAGCTGCGCCCTTGAGGCCCTTGCAGTATGCTAATGCATGCTTTCTCATTGCTCTGGAGGCAACATCTTCTCCGTAATATTTGGCAAAAATATCATAATGATTAAGGGCACATTCTATTCTTTCTTCTAGGGATGGCAGAGTATATTCTCCAGTTTCTATGTAGTCCTTAGTCTCTTTAAAGATGAATGGATTGCCAATAGCGCCACGAGCAAACATAACGCCATCCATGCCATAGTTAGTGATGATATCTACTGCGTCTTCTGGAGTGAATACATCGCCTGAAGCGTAAAGTAATATATTTTCACCTTTAAAGTGATCTGAGAGCACTTTAAAAGCATTTCTATCAGCTTTTCCTTCGTAGCCTTGAGAACGAGTTCTTGCATGTAGTGTTAGAGCTGTTGCTCCACCAAGAACAGCTTCTTCTGCAAATTCAAGATAATTAATTGAGTCATTATCCCAGCCTAGGCGAAACTTTACTGAAATTGGAATGTTGAGGTTTTCCTTGAGTACCTTTACAATCTCTCTAATTTTTTTAGGTTCTTTCATTAGTGCAGAGCCACTACCTGTCTTAACAACTTTAGGAACTGGACAGCCACAGTTTATATCTATTTTTTTAATTTTATTCTTTTTTAAGACATCAATTGCTCTTAAGAAAGGATCTGGTGATGAACCAAAAAGCTGTACAATGTAATTCTTTTCTTTTTCACTTTTGTCCATCAAATCTATAGTCTTTATGCTATCACGGCTAAGGCCTTCTGCACTTACCATTTCACTTACAGTGGCTTCTGCACCATAAGAGACACATATTTCTCTAAAAGCTTTATCTGTATATCCAGCAAGTGGTGCTAGAACAAATCTTGGATTATCCATTCTTTGAGAATATCAAAGTAAAGGATAAAGAGACAGTCTTTTCAATTGAAAAATGGTTTTCTACGTGGTAACTTTTGAGGTATGAAAAAAAAATTAATGCACGAAGATGATAGTGCTTATGTATATGCGATAAAAAATCCATCCTACAACGATATTTGTCTTGGCGCTTGGGATAGTGTTATTTATGCAGGAACTCCCGTTGTCTATGATACTAAGTTTGGCTTAGACCTTGGTATTGTTATAGGACCAGCTCCAACACTTGGTGCTGATTATACTCCCGGTCTTTCTTCTCCTCAGGGAGCTTGTCTCCACTTTGGGAAAGGGGACGAAAGTTGTGTAGGGGAAGAGAATGAACATCAGTGCCTATCTTGCTTTGGTTGCCAATGCGGTCGTGAAGCCAAGAAAACAACGGTGGATGGAGATGTGCTTTGGATTGATCATTTAGCAACACCAGCTGAAATGGCAAAGTACGAAGAGAATAAAAGCCAAGAAGATACGGCTTTAGAAGTATGCCGAGAAAAGATAATAAAGCATAAGCTTGGAATGAAGCTGATTTCAGCTCACTTCTTGCTTGGAGAGAGTAAAGTAATCTTCTTCTTCACCGCGGAAGAAAGAGTAGACTTCAGAGAGCTCGTTAAAGATCTTGTTGCTGTTTTTAGAATGCGTATTGAATTACGTCAAATCGGCGTAAGAGACGAATCAAGGCTCATTGGAGGGTTATCTGTTTGTGGTAGAGACTATTGCTGTCATGCTATGAATAGGGAGATGGAGCCTGTTACGATAAAGATGGCGAAAGAGCAAAATCTTTCTCTTAACTCGGCAAAGATTAGTGGGCCTTGTGGACGTTTGTTATGCTGTTTAGCATATGAATATGAATACTACATGGAAGAGAAGGCCGGAGTACCTCCAGAAGGAACAAAGCTCAAGATAGATCATGATATTTGGAGAGTAAGTGAGATAAATATTTTATCGAGAAAACTCACATGCATGACAACCGATGGAAGGCAAATTTTTATTCCATTTGATGAAGTTTATTTTGATGGCGAAACAGGATTTTGGGAAGTCTATCAAGACTATCAAGATGAGCTTTTTAGTGAAGACTGAATTTTTAACAATTTCTTTTATGAAAGTAAGATATATCTGTTGACCCAAATTATCTATTATGATAATTTCGTTAATTGTCGTTACATGACAGATATATTTATTTTGACTTTTTGTTAACGTTTGGAGGAAATATAATGTCTAACAAGTCCGTAGAGAAGAGAGATCGTCAGAACGCTAAGCGTCGCCTTAGAAATCGCGCAGCTAAGAGTACTTGCCGCACAGCAGTTAAAAAATTTAATGCAGCTGTAGTTGCAGGTGATAAGGAAGCTGCTAAAGAGGCATTAGCTCTTTCTGCAAAACTTCTTGATTCTGCAGCAAGCAAGGGTGTAATCCACAAGAATACAGCTAGCAGAAAAAAGAGTAGAATGGCACAGGCATTTGCTAAATTAGCATAACCAAAATTACTTTGGAGAATAAAAATGCAAGAGAAACTTACAAAGGCTGCAATTATTGAAAACTTGCACAATAAGCTTGGTTTCAATAGAGCTGAGATACATTTTATCATCGATGAACTCTTTGAAGAGATTAAAGATGGTTTAAAAGATGGTCGTATTATTGAGCTTAGAGGCTTTGGTACTTTTGAAGTAAGAGTCAGAAAAGGTAGAGAGAAGGCACGAAATCCAAAGACTGGCGAAGTTGTCGCTGTTGATAGGCATGGTGTTGCTATCTTTAGACCTGGTAAGGAACTCAAGGATTTCGTTTGGGACCTTACAAGTGGCATAGAAGAAGAATAATTACGGAGAGTTTTCTTTGAAAAAAAATAACTATCCAAGGAGCCTCGGAACACTTTGTTCTGAGGTTCTTGTTTTATTAGCATCCGCATTTGTATTAGCTGCCTCTTTTCCTGGTTTTTTGACAGCTAATGGTTTTGGCTTTTTAAGTTTAATTGCACTTATTCCTGTATTTGCTGTTATAAAAAATACATCGTGGAGATGTGTTTGGTTTTATGGCTTTATTTTTGGCTTAGTCTATTATTTTTTCTTTAATTATTGGCTTAAAGGGTTCCATGCCCTTGCTATAGTAATAGCACCTGTAATTAAGGGTGGTGAGATGGTGCTTCTATTTTTAGCTTTGAAAGCTATAGATGAAGCATTTCCAAAGAAAGGCTATATTTTTAAAGGTTTTATATGGGCAAGCTATGCATACTTAGCTGAATCATGGTTCGCTGGATATCCATATGGCAATATAGTATATGCTCTATATCCTTATCGCATTACATATCAGATAGCCGATATAACAGGAATATGGGGAATAATATATCTAATGGTATTTCCTCAAGCATATCTATCTGATTGGCTCTTAGCATTTGCCCATTCAGAGAAAATAGAGATAAAGAAGCGATTAAAGAGTAATATTATTGAAATCTCTATTTATCTTATTCTTGTAATTATCTCTCTTATCTATGGAGCAAATAGACTCTCTTATTGGGAAAACAGAGAGAGTGATGACGCTGTAAGAATTGCAACTATCCAGCACAATCATGACTCGTGGAAGGGTGGATACAGAACATATAGAAATAACTTTAATAACCTAAAGCGATATACAACAGAATCTTTACAATACAACCCAGATTTAGTTGTATGGTCTGAAACTGCCTTTGTCCCATCTATTAGCTGGCATACAAAGTACAGCGCAGAGGGAACGGTATGGGAAGAAATTCATGATTTGACTTTAGATTTTGTTGAATACGCAGAGTCTATTAAAGTTCCACTATTAACAGGTAACCCTAAGTCTGTCATTAAGGATGAAACTAAGCCACCATACGATGAAGATGGAAACAAAAATAGCGAAGAGTACAACACAGTTGTTCTCTTTAAAGATGGCAAGATTGAAGGTGAGTATGTGAAACAGCATTTAGTACCTTTTACTGAACATTTCCCATATGAAAAGCAATTGCCACTTTTATATAAGCTATTGAAATCGATGGATTATAATTGGTGGATTCCTGGCACAGACTCTACTGTATTTGATCTTAATGGAGTTAAATTCTCAACACCAATATGCTATGAGGATTCCTTCAGTTCCTTAGATGCTCTCTTTGTTAAAAACGGAGCAGATCTAATCATTAATATGACTAATGATAATTGGTCAAAGAAGGCTTCTGCAGAATGGCAACATGCAGAGATTGCTGCTTTTAGATCTGTAGAAACAAGAAAGAGCATGGTTAGAGGAACTAATAGTGGAATTACATGTCTTATTCTTCCTACAGGTGAGATAGTTGACCCTATGGAGCCATTTACAATGGGTTACCATATATATGATGTTCCTGTATATAAAAGTGAAAATAATGCTAATACATTCTATGTAGAGCATATCGATTTATTTGTTCACATTTTCATTTGGATAAGTATAGTTTCTCTTGCTTTCTTTGTTGTAAAGAAAGGATATGAAGTCTATTTAACGGTAAAAGAAAAGAAGAATAAATAAACTACTGAAACTAAGCATTGCCTATCTTATTTATGTAAGGTAGGCGATTTTTATTAAGTAGAGTGTCTAGTTTTTATTTATTTTAACTCAATAGCAAAAAAAATGGTTTCATTTCTGTATTGCAATTCATTGACAGTTAAAATACTGAATCATATAACAAAAATATCTATTGATGATTTAGGGGGATAATGCAACGTCAATCGATACACTATTTTTCAAAAAGCAAAAGGATAGTATAGAAAAATTTTTTAACTCATATATGGATAATGAGGATTTTTTTTGGAATTTGTCTTGCTAACTCTAATATAAGTGTTTCTACTTGAGGCAAAATAAATATGAAAAGAATAATATTGTTTCCAAAGTATTTGTTACTTTTTTTCTACATTCTATTTGTTTCTTTTGTAATATTGTTCTCTTTTTCATTATATATGTTGCATATTAAGTCTTCTAATAGTTTGGTATTAAATAAAACTGAAATAGTTGGCGATTATGTTATTTCTCCTATAGACATTGAGTCTTCGCATGATGATGGTTCAGTGGGCCTCGTTCCTTCAAGTTCAAATTCATTTATCTTTGATGCGGAGAAAATAGTTAAGGATTTAAACGCTATTAATGGAGTAAAAGCAATTGCTGTTGCAAGTAAGAATATTAAACACCTTATAGCTGTAAATGCTAAAAAAGAAGATATAGATGATTCACTTTATAATCGAGTTAATTACAATAAAATTGAGCAATACTTTGATGATAGTGAGATAAAGTATAGTTCGGTTCATTCTCTATCTCCAGGTGATTTTTCGGGAAACGTTTTATATGGGGTTAATTCTGATTCTCTTGCTTCTTACTTTGAAGGGGAGAAAAGTTATGAGTTCTACAATTTAACAAATAGAAAGGGCATATTTCTCTCGGAAAAAGTTGCTCAGGATTTAGAGTTAAATGAGCGTGATGAATCTGTTCTTTTATTTGTGTCGGAGAATAGAGGTTCAACTTTTTTAGGCAGTGTTATTGATGTACCGATAGCTGGTTTTTTTAGAATACCCCAAAAGGATTATTCCTTTTCAGAGAGTGATTGGAAAGATCCTTTATCATATATTCCAGAAACAAAACTTATTTTTATTGACATAGAGTTCTACAGAGAATTGTTTTCGGCGACTATATATACAGAATATAGTTACGACCAAGCTTCGGAATCTACAGATATCTCAAAGATTATTGCTGACATAAGAACACTACCATCATTTTCTGTTATTCCTGCTGATTATCAAAATATTTGGGTTAGAAGCAAAGATATAAATAGATTTAAAGCAACACTTTTAAAGCATAATAAAAACTTGGCAATAGATGATACCTTTTCTGCTTCTATTAGTGTTTCGAGAATTCCAGAAATTGTTAAGACAATATCAACCTATGGAATAATACTTTGTGCCCTATCTTCAATAATGCTTGTATGTGGAGGATTTTTCCTGCTAGCAAGAATACTTAATTATCAGAATGAAGTTGTATCTTTGCTATATAACCAAGGTTGCAAAAGAAACAGAATATTTTGTTCCTTGTATATTCCATTTACTGTTCCTGCGTTAATTATATACTGTGTAACAATCTTTTGCTCTTTGTCGGCTATGAGTAAGGAATATACTGGTTATCTTCATGTCGCCCCTAAACAAGTTATTCTTTCATCTCTTTATTTTATAATTCTTGAATTTGTTCTTTTTATTATTTCATCTTCTTTTGCGACTTGGTTGTTTATAAAGGAAAATACAGTAGAAAAAATGGATTTAGAGGTGAAATAGAAATGAGTATAGCTCTTTTAAAACCTTTTAGTCGTTATTTGAAAAAGTATATCTTTTTTATTGTTTTCTCATCTCTATTTATATCATTAATATCTTTTTTTGCAGCTATTGAAACAAATATGTCAGAAGCGGCTTTCTATTACTATAAGTCAGCTGTTGCCGGAGATGTTCGAATAGACCCTTCATGTATCATTCCCGAGCCATTATTTAAAAGCATTATTTCTGAATGTGAAAAAGAAAACAGTATTGAGATAACAAGCTTTCATTTTCTATATCCCACAGTAAGTGTGTATATTGAATGTGATAATGGAAAACGAGAGTATTTAAATATTCAACCCAGAAGTGACTTGAGAGAAAATGAAGTTTTATTACTGGGAGGTGTTGTTCCATCAAATAGTTCGATTATTTATGATTCGCACACAGATAAAGAATATGAAATTTTCATTACAACAAATAAAGAACGAGCCATGGAAGAATCGGTGGGCATACATGAAGCAGTTGTTTCAGAAGATTTGTATTGGGAAATTGCATCTTTACAAGGATTAGAAAGAAATAATTGTATTATAAAAGCAATTTTTACTTATGATGGGGAAGTAAGTGCTGAAAAATTCTTTAAAAGCTATATAAGGCGAGAAACAGAGCTAATTACTAAAGGACAATTAAAAAAAATACTTAACTCAGCTCAGTTATATCTAAATAAAAATGGGAGAAGAGCATTTCAAACAGCATATTCTTATGATTACAACTCTAAATCTTTTTCTTCTAATAATACAGTTAGTTTGCTGTCAAATCATTACAATACAGATTTAGTAAATGAAATTGATAGATTGAATGGCCCAAAGATTTTTATTATCAAGTATGGGGTTTTATTGATTGTATCAATATGTATATCGTTGGTATTTACCGAAGTATCAATTTTAAAACTAAGAAAAAAAGAATTCTCTTTGAACTCTACTCTAGGGATGAAAAGTGCAAAACAAATAAAAATCTTGTTTGAAGAAAAATTAGTAATTTTTATCCTTCTTGTGCTGACGACATTAGTTCTAACTGTTTTCCTATTATTTTTATCTAGCTTTTATTCATCTAAAGGAGCTCAGCTAGTTTTTGGAGAGGATTTGTATATGAGAGATTTATTCTCCTTAGATGGAAAATATGATACTTCTGGAATATTTCTTTATGTTGCTGTACTTTTTGCGATATTCTTTGTCGGGATATACATTTTAACTTTTTTTACTGATTTTATTTTTTTGAGAATGACACAAAGAAGGCAAAAATGAATATGAAAAAATCTTTTATAGCAATCATATTATTTCTTTTTTCAATGCATATTCTTTGCGCTAATGTTTTAGATTTATTTTATCCTGATGTTTTTTATATGGAGTGCTCTCAGCTTAGTTTTAAAACAATTGAGGGTGAGTTTTGTTTTGATACTGTTCCAGAGATAAGCAGAGCAACAATACCTGAAAAAGGGAATACATATTCTTTTTTTGAAAAAAGAAAGCATTCTTCATATGTTTTGGATAGCTCAAAAAACAACGTATGGTTGATCAACAATAGTCAACTTTATAAAGGTTTTATTCCTTCTAAATCTATTGTTTTCATTGATTATTATCCATCAGAATTTGAAGAAGATGGGAGTATTAGCAATAATTATCAAGTTACAGAAGAAAGGGATAATAGAGTCGTTCTTGAAAGTGTAAATTCTCAAGAAAGATTTGTCATTGAATATGAACTTTTTGATATATATGCAAGAAAAATAGTTTATAAGAATGACAAAGTATTGCTATGTCATTGGATTAGTTCTTGGAGAGAAATTGAGGGTATAGAAATTCCAAGAGATGAATGTTTTTTCCTCTCAAATCTTTTCTATTCTGGAAAGATACTATTTAAGGAAAGCAAAAACATAAGTGGAATAGGTTTGTTTTACGGTCCTTTTACCGTTGAAAAACTTAAAGAAATAATAGCAATGAGCAACAATAATTAGAGAGTATAGAAATGGTAAAATGTGAAAAACTATCAAAATATTACAAGACTGGAAGCGAAGTAATTTGTGCACTAAAAGAAATTTCAATTAATGCGACGGAAGGTACTCTTTCTTTTTTTATGGGGCCAAGTGGTTCTGGAAAAAGCACCGCTCTTAAAATAATTGGAGGTCAACTCTGCCCATCATCTGGAGATGTATTGGTTAATGGATACAATCTAAAAAATATGTCGGAAAAAGAATTATGCTCTTTTAGATATAAAGAAGTAGGGATAGTTCCGCAGGATTATATGGTGTTAGATTATCTTTCTGTTTGGGATAATATTCTCTTAAGCATTAGAGTTGGTAATTTAGCAAAGAGAGAAAAAGATTATTATGATAGAGCAAGAACTCTCATTTCAGATTTTGGACTAGAAAAAGAAATTAAAAGGAAGGCCTGTGATCTTTCTGGTGGTCAGAGACAGCGTGTTGCCATTGCACGAGCTATGTTAAAGTCCCCTCACGTCTTACTTTTGGATGAGCCGACGGCTAATCTTGATGGGGAAAGATCAATCATAACAATGGAAGAAATTAAAGAACTAACGGTGAATAATAATACAGTCACAATTATTTCTACACATGATAATAGATTAACCTCATATGCGGATAATATTTATAACTTTTGCGATGGTGTTGTAGGAAAAGATTAATGATGTATAAAAAATAAGCAAAATGTATGAAAACTTTTTTTTTCAATGAGAAAAATGCAAAATAGATGATGCATAAAGTCGTCAAAACTTGAACTAGGATATGTGTATGTTACCCTAAAAATGAACTTAGATACTTTTTATTAAGGGGGAAATGATATGAAAAAGTTAATCATCATACTTTTTACCTTGTTAGTCGCTTTTGGTCTTTTTGCTCAGGGTAGCAACGAACAAGTTTTCAATGAATTTTGGAATACTTTAGAAAAGGAGTATCCATACTTCAATGAGATAAACCTTAGTGAGTACAAAGAAGAAAACTTAGAGAAAGTAAGGAAAGCAAATAGTAAAGAAGAGTTAATGCTCGTTTTACGTGGAATAGCTAATCGATACATGGCTTATGATTATATCGCTATATCTGAAGACCCTAGTTCAGATTCTGATTCAATTAAGGCTCCTAGAGTTGATTATATCGAGCAAAACAAAACAGTTGTTTTTACAATTTCTTCTCTTTCTCCATCTGTATTTACTGAGAGTTTTATTGAAGATTCATTAGATAGTGTTGAGGGTGAAATCGAGAATATTATCTTTGACTTCTCTAACTGTAAGAGTGGGCCAACAGATGACGAGATTTATTCTTTTATCTATCCATTTGGTGGCACTTGGGAATTCTCATATAGAACATATTTTAGAAGTTTAAAGAAAGCTAAGAGCTATTATAGCGAACATGAAATTAAGAATATAAATACACTAACTAATGTTCCCGAGAAAGTGAAGAAGCTAAATCTTGAAGCTTATTGTGACTTGACGTTTAAGTTTGAGTGCAACGATGGTTCTTTAAAGAAAGAAATAAAGGACGCAAAAAGATGGATTCTTGTTGGTGAAAATACTCTTTATGAGGCTGATTTAATTGCATATTTTGCTTCCCAAACAGGTTGGGCTACTGTTGTCGGAACAAAGACTAATGGTAGTGGAATAGGGCTAGCAAAAATTAGAAAGAATCTATCTAATTCTGGCATCATAATGTCTTATAACACTGCAATAGCAGAGAGAAGAATTCTTTGTGGTGGAACTGTTCCTAATGTTATTATTAAGAATGGAAAAACAGCTTTAGCTACATGTTTAGAGCTGATTGAAAAGAAATAACTCTAATTAGTTGTCGTTTAAATTGATTGCAAGCCTTCCTTTTTTAGGAGGGCTTTTGCATTAAATTAACGTAAGATTGTTAATCTTGTAATGTTTATTTTCTATTTTGATGTTATAACATTTATCCCTTAATGAGAGAAAAATATGAAAACAGCTAGTTTAATTGTTATTGGAACAGAGCTAACACGTGGAATTATAGAAGATAAGCATACATCTGTCGTTGCCAAAGAATTAACACATATGGGCTTACATTTTTCAGAGTCAATTCTTTGTCCTGACGATGGGACAATTAAGGAAACATTACATTATCTTCTTCCACATAACGATATAATTATCGTTACAGGAGGCCTCGGTCCTACAAGTGACGATATGACAAGAGCGTCTATTGCCGAAGAAGCAGGTGTAAAGCTTGAAAAAAATGAAAAAGCATGGAGCTTTTTATTAAATAAATTGGGAGAAAGAGCCTATGGCGCTAATGAAAAACAATCGCTTATTCCTTCGGGCTTTACTCTTATTGATAACCCAAATGGTACAGCTCCAGGCTTCTGGGGAATGATTAAGAACACTCTTGTTGTTTCGCTTCCCGGTCCTCCTAGAGAGATGCGCCCGATGTTTTATTCATCAGTTCTTCCTCTTTTTTCTTCTCTATTTGGCCTAGAGAGTGATGATAGAGATGAATATTCTTCATTTGTTCTAGCTGAAGCCAAACTTGAAGAGGAGACAAAACTTGCAGATAGTTCTCTCGATTGGGGAACAAGATTTCAAGACTATAAGATCTCTTTATATGTTTCAGGTAAGACGAAAAACGACAGAGATTGTGCCATAAAAAAACTAGAAGAAATAGTTGGTCTACACCGCTTAGAAAAAGGTGATGTTTCATCTTTGTCACTTCTTATTGAAGACTTAAAGGCAAAGAGCTTAACTATCTCGTGTGCAGAAAGTTGCACAGGTGGACTTGCTGCTTCTCTTTTAACATCACTCCCTGGTTCTAGCTGTTATATGTTGGGTGGTGTTGTCTCTTATTCTCCTCTTGTAAAAGAGAAGGTCTTAGGCGTAAAAGAGAGTATTGTTGAGTCTTTTGGCGTTGTTTCAGAAGAATGTGCTAGAGAGATGGCCGATGGAGTAAGAAGGATAATTAGTTCTGATTATAGCTTCTCTATTACTGGCGTTGCGGGTCCAGATAAAAGTGAAAATAAAGAAGTAGGTACAGTTTGCTTTGGCTTTAGTGGTCTTGGCCGAGAGAGCCAGACTGTCACCGTTTCTCTTCCGTCTTGGGGACGTGACAGCATTAGACGACGCTCTGTTGTAATTGCTTTCATTCTTATGAGAGCATTCATTAATGGAGAAGATATTAAATCTATAGTCGATACATGGAAGGTTTTCTAATATGGTCTATTCACAAAAGGATGTGAACTTACATACTCATACTCTTTTTTCCCATCATGGAAGTGGAATGCCTCTTGATTATGTTGAAAAAGCAAAAGATGCAGGATTAAAGGTATTAGGTTTTAGTGAGCATTTACCTCTTCCTTATTATTTTCCATTTGAGAGAATGGAAAAAAATGAAGTAGGGGAGTATGTAGAGAGTGTAAGAGCGATAAAAGGCGAGGATGTCCTCGTTCTTCTTGGTGGGGAGTGTGACTGGGATAAGAGTCTTTATACATACTACAAAGATGAGTTTCTTTCGCGCCTTGGTTTTGATTATCTTATAGGCTCTGTTCACTATGTAAAAGGGAAGGACGGGAACTTGGAATATGCAGGAAGTAAAGATGCAAAAGACTTTGATTTAAAGAGCTATGTTGATATGTATTGCTCTCTTCTTTCTTCGCATCTCTTTTTATATGGTTGCCACCCAGACTTGTTTGTTTCGTCTTTTTCTTCTTGGAACAAAGATTTGGAGGCTGCTTCTCGTGATATCATAGCATGTGCGAAAGAAAACGATATGCCTCTAGAGATTAATGGAAATGGTTTTTGTAAGCCTCCTGTTATACGAGATGGAAAGGAGGAGTACCTCTATCCTAAGAAAGAATTTTGGATGATGGCTAAAGATGAGGGTATAAAGACAGTAACGGCATCAGATGCCCATATGCCAAATAGGGTATATGGCTATGATAAAGCTCTACTTTTTGCCTCCTCTCTTTCTATAACATTTTCAGAATATGAAATAGATGAAGAGAAGAGGACTGTTAAGATTATTTAATTTGTTGATGTTGATTTAACTGAGCTTATCTTTACTAAGTAGCAAACATAAGAGAATCCAATCATTAATGCAGCAACCAATGCTGTTAAAAAGAGCTCAAGCGGAGTTTCTATTGTCTCTGATATAGAAAAAGCATCGCTTACAATCGAAAGAGAGACAGATCTATGAGCGCTATTTGTTAAAGCATCTTGCAAGTTTAAAAATAGGTAGAGTGCAACTCCACATACCAAGACACTTAAAGGTGGCTTACATGTCGTACATAGAGAAGAGCAAAGAAGTCCGATTGCATATGCAAAGATAAAATAGACTAGATATCTTAGGAGCAAAAAGAAGAAAGATGGTTCGTTCATTTGTACTAAGAACTCTTTCGATACTAACATTACTATGCCTAGCACTATCGTTCCTAATACAATTGAAGAGAGGCTTACTAATACTGTTTTCCAGAAAGCTTTAGTTCTTGTGCATCCAAATAACATAAGTGACCTAATGTATTGTACAGAGAGTGCTCCGATACAAATAAATGTGATAAAGAGTACAGAAGAGAGTAATACAGGTGGTACAAATGTGTAGAAGATTTCAACAGGGAAGCTCTTGTCGATAATTCTTAAAATAAGAGGCAATAAAGCATAAGAGCTAATTAAGCAAATAGCAGAAGCTATAGCCGACGCAAGTGTCATATCTTTAAATATAATTCTTTCTTTAATTTTCATAGTCGTTATCCTTAGTTAATTCAATAAAATACTTTTGCAAATCTACAGGAGTAATTGAGAGACGATCAGAAGATTCAAGTTTACCTTTCACAAGAACAACTCTTTTGCCAAGTCTAAGAGTAGAGGAGATAACCTTACATTCTTTGGTTGCTTCATCAACATCTTCTTCTGTTCCGCTGACAAGGAATATGTTTTCAAGCATCTTTTCTTTGTCGCCACTTTCGATAACTTTCCCATTATTAATGACGATTACCTCATCAACTAAAGGTTCGATTTCATCGATTAAATGTGTTGCAATGATGAAACATCTATCTGGTGAAAATGATGCTAGAAGCTTTTCATAGAAGAGTTCTCTGTGGTTAGCATCAAGACCTAAAATAGGCTCATCAAAGAAAACAAATTTTGCATATGATGACAAAGCTAAAATATCTTTAAAGATTGTTCTGTAGCCAGTTGAAAGCTTGTCCCATTTTTTGTTTTCATTTAAATGAAACTCTTTACATAATTGTAGTGCTTTTTCTTTGCTTCCTGCATCCATGTCGTCCATAAGGGTTAAAATGTTCTTTATAGACATTGATGGGAACATATTGTCTTCACTAGAAATAAAGATGTTTTTAAATAGCTTTGAAGACGCAGTGAGCTTTTCTCCATCTAATGTAATTGTGCCTTCGTCTTGAAATATTCTATTTCCAATAGTCTTTATTAGTGTGCTTTTTCCTGCGCCATTACGACCAAATAATCCTACTATATGACCTGAAGAAAAAGAACATGTTACGCCATCTACGGCCTTTACTTTGCCATAATGCTTAATGACATTATTACAATCAAGCTTCATCGCTTTCCTCCTTGTTAATCATTTCAATAATTTCATTTTTCGATAAAGATAGTTTCTTAGCTTCCTTAATTAGAGGAGCTACATAGTTAGAACAGAAACTATTCTTTCTTTCTTCTGTAATTTTTTTCTTTGCATTTGCCTTAACAAACATTCCAATCCCCCGTTTCTTTTCTATTAAATCTTCTTGCAAGAGTATGTTCATTGCCTTTAAAACCGTTGCTGGATTTATATGCAGAACAACGCTAAGCTCGGTTGTAGAAGGAATAGCCGTTCCTTCTTTGTAGATTCCTAGAAAAATGTCATCTTTAAGTAGCTGTGCTAGTTGAAGATATATAGGACTATCTTCTGTAAAAGTATAAATCATTCTTCTCCTTTGTTGGTTAGTTACTCAACTAATTAACTAAATAGCATTTTATGAATTTGCTGTCAATACTCTTTTACCTATGGGCTATATTGTTGACAAAAATAGAATTGACTGTTTAAAATCCCACTATATATAAAAAGGGTAGATAGTTATCCCAATCAAAATTTTTCTTTTTATTAATATTTTGCATAATTCATACTTAATATAACTAAGAGGTATCGATGTCCTCAGACATTAAAGAAGATGTTGTGGAAGAAAAACCACAGGAAACAGAAGTAAAAAAGAAGATTACGGTTAAAGTTCCAGCTAAAAGAAGAGTTGCTATAAAAAAGAAAGTAGTAGAAGTTAAAGAAGAAGGGGCTAGTTCTAGCGAAAAAGCCGCTACGGATGATACAGCTACAGAAAAAGAAAACAAACCTGTCAAAGTAACAAAAAAGAGAGAACATGTTTCTCATCCTAGAACAAAAAAGCATAAAGAAGAGAGTAAAAGTGAAGAGCTTCCTCTCTTTCAAGAGACAATAGCTCCACTCGAAAATGAGGAAGTTTCTGTTACAATCAATGAGGACAAACCAAGCTCTGACGAGAAAATAGAACCAATTACAATCACAGAAGAGATTGTTCCACTTCCTTCTTCTGAAGATGAGAAGAGAGAAGAAGAGCCTTCTCTTGACGAAGAGGGTACTGACAGTGAAAAGCTAGGGGAAAGCACCACTGAGGAAGAGAAAAAGAGCGAGCAAAAGAGAGATAAGTATTCTCGGGATGGAAGAAATAAGTTTAAGAATAAGAAAGAGCGAAGAGTCGTTGAGGAGATTCCTCCAGAGATAAACTTAGATGAAAACCCAGATGCTCCACAGCTTTTCATCTCTGTTCTTACAGCACTTCCTTTAGATGCAATAAGAAATAAGGCAAAAGAAGCAGGGCTAAGTGAGGATGTAATTCTTGATTGCAGAAAGCAAGAGTTGATTATAAGAATTCTTCGTCATCATTCATCTCTTGGTGGTGCCCTTATGGTTGAGGGTGTCCTTGAGACTCTTAATGAAGGTGGTTATGGCTACATCCGCTATTCTGTTAACAACTATCTTCCTGGTTCTGATGATGTATATATTTCAAGTTCAACAATTAAAAGTGTTGGCTTAAGAACTGGAGACACCGTTCTTGCTCAAATAAGAGCTCCAAGGGAAAATGAGAAGTATGCTTCTGTTGTAAGAGTATTAAAGGTAAATGGCGAAGAGCCTAAGATGGCAAAGCTTCGTGCTCCATTTGATTCTCTTACGCCTTTATTCCCTGACGAAAGACTCAATCTTGAAATCGTTGAAGAAGGAAAGAAATCTGATTTATCAACAAGAGTTGTCGATTTGTTCTGCCCAATTGGAAAAGGACAACGTTCTTTAATTGTTGCACCACCAAGAACAGGTAAGACAGTTCTTATGCAGAAGATAGCTAATGCTATTACTTATAATCATCCTGAAGTTATATTGATGATTCTTCTTGTTGATGAAAGACCTGAAGAAGTAACAGACATGAAGCGAAATGTTAAGGCAGAGGTTGTTGCTTCAACATTTGATGAACAAGCTACTCACCACGTACAGGTTGCAGAGATGGTAATAGAGAAGGCTAAGCGTCTTGTTGAGTATAAGAAGGATGTAGTTATTCTCCTTGACTCAATTACAAGGCTTGCTCGTGCTTACAACCAAACAGTTCCAGCTTCTGGCAAGATTCTTTCTGGTGGTGTTGATTCGAATGCCCTACATAAGCCTAAGAGATTCTTTGGTGCTGCAAGAAATATTGAGAATGGCGGAAGCTTAACAATTATTTCAACAGCATTAATTGAAACAGGAAGTAGAATGGATGAAGTTATCTTCGAAGAATTCAAGGGTACAGGTAATAATGAAATTGTTCTTGATAGAAAGATGGCAGATAACAGAAAATTCCCTGCAATAAATATCAAAAAGAGTGGAACAAGAAGAGATGATCTTCTTCTTGATGAATCTGTTCTAGCTAGGGTTTTCTTATTGCGTTCATCCTTTGGTAACCTTGATGACATTGACATGTCTGTAGACATCATTGACAAAATGGCGAAAACGAACAACAATAAGGAGTTCCTGAACTCGATGAATACTCCAGTTCGGGGTTAAATAGAAATTCCTTGTCTGTGAAAGCAGACAAAGCATATAAGGAGAAAAAAATGAAAAAGGGAATCCACCCAAATTACGAGTTAAAGGAAATCCGTTGCTCATGTGGTAACGTAATTAAGACAAAGACAACTGCTAAGAGTCTCAACGTTGAAATCTGTTCAGCATGTCATCCATTCTTCACAGGTACACAAAAGCTTGTTGACACAACAGGAAGAGTTGAAAGATTCAATAAGAGATACGGAAGAACATCAAATAACTAATCTTCCTTACTTTTATGATACAGGCCGTAGAGTAATCTATGGTCTTTTTTTATCGATAGATTTTTCAAGAAATTAATTTGCCTTTTTTGTTGCCACCTAAGATAATAAGTAAAAAGGAGATAAATTTTTTGCAAGAGGTTATTGTTGCCCATAAACGAGAATTTGAAGAGGAACCGGAGGTTATTATTGCTGTTCCTCAGCCAACAACAATTATTGGGAGTTTTTCAGATTATATAAAAGGTTGGAGTTTGATTTGCAACATTGAAGATGGTCTTACTGTTGCAATTTCTCGTCGTCAAGACACAACTGTTAGATTATTAAATGCAAACAAACAAGATAAGAAAAAGTTTGTTGTAGCATCATCTAAGTATCGCAAGGAAGATAAATGGGCAAACGCTGCTAAGGCAATCTTTAGTACGCTAAACAAACAGGGCTTAAAGGTATGCGGATGCAACATAACGCTAGCAGGTAGGGGAGCTTCAACATCGAATTATAGTATATCTTCTGAGATATTTGCTGCTCTTCTTTTTGGTCTTAATAAACTTTTTTCTCTCTCTTTCGATACTAACAGATTATTCTCAATTGCATTAAGTGCCTCTTCTTTTTTTCCATCATCTTGTGTTAGATATCGTGATTTATGGATACTTTTTTTTGCAGAAAAAGACAAAGTCTATCTGTTTGATGAAAAGAAACAAAATGCAAAGGGCACTAGTTATTCAATTAAGCCTGAATTAAGTTACATCTTTGACTCCTCTTTGCCATACTCTATTCTTACTCCTGAATATGATGAATTTAGATCTATTCTTCCTGAACTTGTGGAGAAAATTAATGAAATCACTCCCAAAGGAACGGAATTTAGAGATTTAACAGAGAAAGAGGTGAGGTGCTATACATCATCTCTTCCCGATAGGACAAGACGTTTTATAACGTTTTTATCACTTTCAAGCGAATATGCGAAAAGAGCCTTTGAAGCAATTAGCAGATCTGAAGGAATTGCTCTAGGCAAAATTCTATCTCTTTCTCAAAGGTCGATAATCTTTAACGCGGAGCTTACAAGCCCTGAACTTGATTGGATTTTCCGAAGATGCCAAGAGAGTGTATCTGTAATAGGAATGGCCTCTATCGATATAGGCATTGCCTCTTCATTTTTATGTATAGTTGACGAAAAAAGTGAGTTCCCTAATAATCAAAGAGTTGAAGAGTATGAGAGGATTTTTGGTTTTCATCCCGAAAAGAGGCCTTTTCATCCAGTTTCTTCTCTCTTCTCTGAATAAGGGTTACAAATGCATATTTTATTAGTTAATGATGACGGTTATAAGGCCGAGGGCATAAATACGCTTTTTAGCGTACTTACATCATTTGGTCATGATGTTTATATAGTTGCACCTCATACCGAACAAAGTGCAAAATCTCATGCAATGACAGTTATTGGCGATGTTACCATCTATAAGCATGATGAGCATCACTATTCATTGGAGGGAACTCCTGCTGATTGTGTAATAATTCCACTTCAGGCAGGAATATTGCCGTTTAAGCCCGATGTTGTTATTAGTGGCATAAATCATGGTTATAATCTTTCTTCTGACACTATCTATTCAGGAACATGTGGAGCAGCAAGACAAGCTCAAATGTATGGATATCCTGCGATAGCAATCTCTGCAAACAAAGATAATGAAGGAAGGTATGACTTTGTTTCTCCTTCAAAGTATTTAGCTACTAAGCTTGAAAGCTTTGTTTCGATTTTAGATGGAGAGTCTTTTTTAAGTTTAAATTTCCCTCCTTGTTGGAATGGTCGAGTTGAAAAAGCAAGTCTTGGTGTTATTGAATATAGAGATGACTATAAGATAATAGAGGATGGCAATAAGCTTATTGTAAAATGCTTTGGATGCAAAACTCGCTATCTTAATAGAGACGATAAAAATCTCTATCCTGGCGATAATGAACTATGTGAAAAAGCAATTGCAACAGCCACAATTATTAACATTCACCCATCCTATGATATAGGGAGAATGAATAAACTCATTCTATAATGGTAAGTTGTATTTAACCTTGACGCTCAAGAGTAGAAAGAATTACCTTACGTGTATAAGGAATATTAAAAATGGGTAGAATTGTCTATCTTGACAACAATGCTACAACCCAGATGGCAGATGAAGTCATACAGATTATGGCAGATAATGCTTCTCTCTATGGAAATGCCTCTAGTATGCACACTCTTGGACGTGATTCAATGAGTGGAATTACTTGGGCTAGAGAGATGGTTGCGGCACTTATAAATTCGGATCCCGGAGAGATTTATTTTAACTCCGGTGCCTCAGAGTCCAACAACACAGTCTTTAACATTTTTAGAGACCGTATTGATGAGAAGAACAAACGAAACAGAATTCTTCTTTCGTCTGTTGAACATCCTGCTTCTATTGAAACAGCAAAGTATCTCATCAAAAAGGGCTATAAAGTTGAGTTTGTTCCTGTTGATTCAATAGGAGAGTTAAGGCTAGATAAACTCTCAGAGATGATGGGAGACGATGTCTGTCTTCTTTCTGTAATGACAGGAAACAACGAGAGTGGAGTCATTCAGCCTGTGAAAAAAGCTGCTTCTATAGCACATAAATGGGGAGCTTATTTTCATACAGATGCCACTCAAGCCATTGGAAAGATTAAGGTCGATGTAAAAGACATTGATGCAGATTATCTATCCATGTCGGGTCATAAATTCTATGGGCCTAAGGGTATTGGTGTCTTATATGCCAAGAAAGGTGTTCCATTCACTCCATTTGTACATGGCGGGCACCAAGAAAAGGGCTTAAGAGCTGGTACATACAATAACCAAGCTATCATCGGACTCGGAAAGGCTGCAGAGCTTGCAAGACTAAACTTGGACGAAGAGAGAGAAAAGCTTTGGAATCTTCGTGAGATGCTTAGAAAGGGTATTGAAGAAAGAATTCCTAATGTTGTTGTAAATGGAACAAATGACAAAGAAAAGTGTCTACCAGGAACGCTTAATGTTTCTTTCCCTTCAGCAGAGGGAGAGTCTATTCTTCTTTACTTAGATTTAGAGGGGATAGAAGTTTCAACAGGTAGTGCATGTGCATCAGGTTCCCTTGAACCAAGCTATGTTTTATTGGCTGCAGGATTGGATGTTGAGCTAGCTCATGGCTCAATTAGATTCTCACTAGGAAGGTATAATACTGAAGAGGATATTCGCTATACACTCGAGAAGTTACCTCCAATAATCGAGAGAATCAGAAAGATGAGCACAAGGAAGTAAAAAATGGCTAATAGTTTTATGGCCCAGTGGGTCTATACAGATACGGTAAAAGATCATTTCATGAATCCTCGAAACCTTTGGAAAGAAGGAGAGGACTTTGTACCAGATGGAGTAGGTGAAGTTGGTTCTTTAGCTTGTGGTGACCAGATGAGAGTCGGCATTAAGGTTAAAGATGATAAGATTACAGATCTTAGATGGCTTACATATGGCTGTGCTAGTGCTATTGCATCTACATCTATGATGAGTGAGATGGCTATTGGCATGACGCTTAAGGACGCTTATAACATTACTCCAAAGGCTATTATGGATAAGCTTGGTGGTCTTCCTGAACATAAGTTCCATTGCTCTGTTCTTGGTGATAAGGCCCTTAGAGCAGCTATTGATGATTATCTTGAAAAGAATAACTTACCTAATCCTTACAAAAACAACACTGCAACTATCATCTGTGAGTGTAAAGGTGTTACTGACCAGATGATTGAGGACCTTGTTAAAGATGACAAAGTTAAGAACCTTGATGATTTGATGAGGCTCACAGGTGCTGGAACAGGTTGTGGAAAATGCCGTGAGAAACTAAAGGCACAGATTGAAGAATCTATGCACATCTTAGGAAAATAAATTGAGTAGCTACTATAAAGATACTATTAAGGACGCCCTTTACCCAAAAAAGAAGGGCGTTCTTGCTAAGAGTAATAAATATGTTGTAGCCACAGAGCCTAAGCCGATGACAAAAAATGAAATAAGGGCATTAAGGCTTTCTTTGAGCCTATCCATTTCACTTTTTGCTTCTGCATTTAATGTCTCAAATAAGACAGTTGAAGCATGGGAATGTGGAACAAATAGCCCGTCAGGGGCAGCATTAAGGCTAATGAGAATGGTAGAAAAAAACCCCGACATCTTGTTTGAATGCGGGGCATTAGAAGATAAGACAGCTCTACGATAATAAGAAAGCTGAACCACCAATGAATTCTCTTAAGATAGAGTCTGGTGGAACGAGTTCTGGAGATATTGGGTTAATAAGCTCCAAGAATCCCATAAGTCTACGAGCTGTTGTATATGCTTTTCCTTCTTCGAGTGTTACTGATCTTAATAGCGGCATAATGTATGGATATAAAACACCAAGTTCATACTCAAGTGCGCTATTAATCATGACATCTGCATTATTTTGGTATGGAAAAAGTAAGTTCTTTTCTTCCTCTTCGATATCTGACCATTCATTAATAACTTGGCTTGGTTTAATGTCACGAAGCCTACATTCTTTGACTATTCGCCTTATTAAGCGATTGTCTCTTGTTGATATACTAGACATTGTATCGAGATTAAGCTGAGTTAATGCAGATACATATATTCTATATATCTCCTTCTCATTTAGTCCTGGTATTAGATTTTCATTGAGAGTCTGTACCCCTTCAATAACGAGAATTGTATTATCTTCCATTTTGGCTTTTTGAGTTCTGAATAGCCTCTTTTTATCGTTATCGCTACTGCTTAGTGTCACTTCTTTACCCTTTAGTAGAGCTCTTACTTCTTCTTGAAGGAGGGTTACATCTACAAAAGAATTACCACTATCATCATTTTTTCTGTAGTCATCAAGACTAAGCATGATAGGAGAGTAGCCTTGGATTTTTAGTTCAGCACAAAGCTTGAGGCCACAGGTTTTCTTTCCAGAGCAAGCAGGACCAGAAATAAAGGCAATTTTAACTCCTCCTTTTTCTTTTATAAGTTCTGCTACATGGTAGAAAGACCTTCTTTGTAATGTTTCTGATAAAACAATTACCTCTCTTATTTTTCCACTTGCCTCCTTTAAATTAAGAGAACCAAGACTATCAACATCAAGGATACTAGCTTTACTTCTTGCGTCTTCAAAGACACTAAAAAGTAGTGGATTATCTTGGAATGCCATCATTGAGTTCATTTGCCTAGATTGAGGGTATCTTAAAAGCATTCCTTCACCGTATTCCATTAAATCCCAAACAGAGAGAAGAGAAAGGGAAGGAAGAAGAGGTTCATAGTAGACGCTACGACAGTTACCTAATCTATTGAAGGTATAAGCACCATCATTACGTGATAAGAGTAGGTCTTTTGTTTCTTTTAGTCCTCTTTCATCTACATAGCTTAATGATTGCTTTGAACTTAAACGTTCAATGTCGATGATAAGATCATCATTAATTGCATCTTGCATTACGCATTTTAGCTTTTTAATATCGGCCTTAGCTTTATCTCTGTAGTAAAAATAATATCCATCTCCAAGAGAGTGGCCAGATACTAGTGTTCTATTTGGGTAAACAATGCTTGAGGCGTAGGAAAGCAAAAAGCAAAGTGTTTTTCTATATACAGCTCGCCCATCCCTGCTATTTAGATAAACAAGATCTATTACTGCATTTTCCTCTATTTCAGATTGGAGAGACCTTAGTTCCCCATTTACAATTGCAGCAACTGGAGGGTTATCACAATATTTGCTTTTTTTCTGTTTTCCAAGCAAATAAACAATCTTGACTGAAGATTTTTCCATAAAGGTATCTGTTTTGACACCACTGAATAGAATAGTATTCTTTTCCATTTTGACCTCAAGAAAAAGTATAAATGGAATTGGAGAAAAAAGCATTAACAATAGTCCAAGTGAATAAAAGACAGTATAATACATGGCTATGGTTATACTCATCATCGATTTAAAGAGTGGCATTATTGAAGAGAGAGAATGGAAAGAGAGTTACAACGGCCTACGTTGTAGTCTTGCTTTGTACAAAGAATTTGGCAAAGACGCTCTTGTTATGTCAGCAATTGAAGCAGAATCATTTACTGAGGGTAGCATTAGCCCTTGGCATATTGTTTGGTATTCAGAGATAACCAAAAAAATGGAATTTTGTGCTGTTAATTATCCTCATGGCTATTCTTTGTATAAGATGGGAATTAGCGCCATTGTGATAATTGGAAGGGCAGAGAAATTAAAATATATTACACTTTCTCTATCTAAGCGAGAGATTCTTCCTATAGAGAATATGAGAGAGGCTGAGAGTAAGAGCTTTGAAGCTATTATTTCGCCTATATCTGAAATATCTATTTCTACTGGTGTTGCTGCCGATAAAGGCGTTTTGTTTGGTACTATTCAATATAGAGGAAAAAACTTTCCTGGTTCAGGACTTGGGCATGCCTTTTATTTACACAACCTAAAGGCAATAGTACTTCCAAACTATCCAATAGCAAACCAAAGCTCTGAAGGTGAAAAGACACCCCAGAAGAATCCCGAAAAGAATAAATTCTTTAGAATGGTAAAAAACTATGGAGAGTACTCTTTTATTCCATATTCTCTTCGTTTGGGATGGGCCCCTATAAAGAACTATCAAAAAAGATTTGATCCTAGACTATATAGCTTGGATGGACGTAGTATGGCTGAAAAGTTTGGTAACTATCCAGATGGCTGTATGGGGTGCCTTATTTCATGTTCACGTAGAACAAAAAAGGGAGATTCTCTTCCTTCTTGGAAAGATATCTTGCTTCTTGGTCCAAATATTGGACTATTTGATCCTTACAACATTTATTCATTATACGACAGATGTATACATTGGGGCTTAGATGTTGCAACTGTTGGAGCCATTATTGGCTACATTCTTTATTCTTCGGATGAGGAAAAAAGTAAGTATAGCTTAGATTTATCTGTTACATCTTTAGCTAGTTTTATTGATAGACTTTCAAGTGGCGCAATTCTTTCTAAAGGCTTAGAAGACCTTCCTAATGCTATTCAGGGCTTTGATCATCGTCCAATAAGCTACGATTTGAGAGGCGCTTTTAGTGAAGCTCTTCTATATTCTCAAGGGTTAGAAATGACACTTCCCGCAACACTATTCTTTCCTAAGAAGAGGGTTGATGAAAGATGTAGTAGTATTTTTGCTCTCTATGAAACTATATATACATTAGCGCTTCTTTCTCTTGGCCATCCTCCATTTTTATCTTCAATTGTTTATTGGTCAAAAGTTCCTGAAATTGCCTTTCATGTTCCTTTTGTTGCAAGGTTTTTCTGCCGCCATTTTAACGCCTTTGGCCACAAAAGTGATGAACTTTTGGTTCGAGGCTTAGAGATATATAGTGCTCTTAATCTTTCTTGGCATAACTCTCCTTATTACTTCTCATTTTGTAGTGAATCTGCCTTTGATTCATCTACAGTCCCAATCAAGAAGTTACAAGATTATTACGATGAGGAAAAATTACATTTGTTGATAACTGTTAAATCTATTAAAGAAAGAATGGCTAAAAAGGATGGCGTAAATAAGCCAAATGTAGGACCACTAGATGAACGCGGAAGTGCTACAGATCCTGGATTAAAATAGATTATGTTATCTTTCTTTCTTATTGAAGGAATGTGAGTATGACCTGAAAGGATTATGTCGACAGATGTAATCTCTTCTAGTGGAAAATGTCCATGTGTTACTAATACTCTTTTGCCATATATTTCTTTTCTGTAGATAAGGGGAGGAAATGGCAATGAACCATATTCATAAAACCTGTCACAGTTACCTCTACAACCCTCAATTGAGAAAAAGATAGGATCATACGGGTCTGGAGTCAAATCTCCACAAGAAATAATGCTTTCAGAAGAGAATTGCTTCTCTATCTCTCTTATTCTTCTCATAGCTTCTTTGTCGCCATGGACATCTGAAATAATAAGTGTGTTCCTTTTCATACCTAACATGCTCATTTATGTGTTATATTAATACTGAAGGAGTTCGCTATGGAAGAATTATGGCTAAAAATGGATGATGGGAAAAAGTTGTTCTACAGAGTATGGAGGGCAGATAATACAAAAGCTACTCTACATATCAATCATGGTATGGCTGAACATAGCTTGCGCTATGACTTTTTAGCACGTAAGCTAAATGAGATTGGTATTACTGTTTTTTGCCAAGATCATAGAGGCCATGGAAAAACCAAAGAGAGTAGAGATGAAGTGGGTTGGTTCGCAGAGAAAAATGGATGGCAGAGAATCTGTTCTGACTCCTGGACTTTAGACCAACAAATAATGTCAGAGTATAAGGATGTACCACACTTTATCTTTGGTCACTCGATGGGTTCTTTCTTAACAAGAACAAATTTGGCTTTGCATAGCGAGGCTTATAGAGCTGCCGTTATTATGGGTACCGGTGCTAGTAAAGGCATAGTAAGTAAAATTGGTAGAAAAATTGCCATTCACAGAGCTAAAAAATACGGAAGCCAGCATAAAGATGAATATCTAAATAATCTTGCCTTTGGTTCTTATTTGAAAAAATTTGATTATAGAACAGAGGGCCCTTTTTGTTGGCTTAGCTCATTAGATGAAGAGAGAAGAAAATATGAAGAAGATGAAGACTGTGGATTTATCTGTTCTTCACAATTCTATGCTGACTTAATCGAGGGCTTAGAGACAGCTAATAACAAAAAATTAATAAGTAAAATAAGAAAAGATATTCCTATTCTTTTCCTTAGTGGAGACATGGATCCTGTAGGAAATTATGGTAAGGGAGTTATTAAAGCTAGCTCTCTCTACAAAGATGCAGGCATCAAAGATGTTAGAGTAAAACTCTACAAAGAAGGAAGGCATGAAATCTTAAATGATAAGATGCGCCAAGAGGTCGTTAGTGATATAATTTCCTTCTTAGAGGAGTTTTATTGATGAAGAAGCCGCTTAAGCTTCACTTAAAAGATATTAAAAACTGGCTTATAGACTACCTTCGGGTAGTCTTTAGTGCGTTAAAGAAGATAGGTTCAGATAACATAAGCATCCTTGCTTCAGGTATGGTATATTCCACACTTATCGCAATTGTCCCATGTATTACTTTTTTGCTATTTTTTCTTTCAGCGTTTGGAGCTTCAGAGGGCTTTTTACAAGATGTAGAAAGATGGTTAATTGAGACGTTTGGTACCTCTGAAGGGGAATTTGTTCTTGAAAAACTTACTGAGTTTTCAAAGAATGCAATGTCTCTTGGAATAGCTGGCTTAGTATCTTTTATCATCACAGGACTTTTTCTTGCTGGTAAGGTTGACTCTGTAATAAATAATATCTTCCGTACTCGTCCTTCGAGTGGCCTAATGAAGCGCTATGGCAAGATTTTTATTTTCTTAATTGTATTAACTGTAGTCATAGCACTCTCTCTTTCTCTTGCTTCTGCTATAAGAGAGAAGGCCTATTCTTTTATGGGGATAAAGCTTGATTTAGGAATAGCTGAAATATTAATGGATAGATGGGGGCGTTATGGCCTAATCTTCCTCTTATTTTTCTTTCTGCTTTACTTTATTCCAAATGTTAAAGTTAATTTTTCTTCTGCCATAGCTGGTTCCATTCTAGGAACTGTCACTATGTCTCTTTTCTATTTAATCTTTACTACTCTTATTACATCAACAGTAAAGTATTCAGTAATATATGGTTCTCTTGCCGCTATTCTTTTGGTACTTCTTTTTTTATATGTAACGTGGTACATAATCATAATAGTTGCCGAGACGACATATATATATCAATTTAGACCGGAAAATGGTGAAGAAAATGGTTTTCCTCTTACTCCTGAACGAGAGTTAGAAGAAGGATTGAGAATTCTAAAGCAGATAGCAATAAGTTTTGAAAAAGGCGAGGGTGGAATAGACGAAAAGCTACTTAGTTCTCGTAGCAGAGTTACCTATTATCGTACTGATGTCTACCTTAAGGTTTTCATAGAGAGTGGGTTCATAAAAGAGGTTTCTTCTGCATCTTTTATTCTCGCTAGACCTAGTGAAAAGATTATGCTATCTGATGTTGTAGAAGCATTGTTCTCTAGAAAAAGAAAAAGTACAGACAAATCTGTTGCTCTTTTCTTAAATAATGGACTCTCTGCTTTAAAAGATATTTCTATTAAGGATTATAAATGATGTACATTGACGATGAAGAATTAACTTTAGATATTAGTCAAGATTTGCCTGACCCAAATAAGAATATAGTAAAGAAATGGAGAAGTGATTCTTTAGAGATACGCCTTATCCAAAATGGAATACCTCTCGGCTTTAACTCTGTTATGTCAATTCCTTGGGCTATTGTTGGAATAAGGGATGGTAAGTATATTGCATCCATTTCAATTGAGAGAGAGGATTTGAGAATTGTATCTCATTTGACAGGCGAGTCTGTAAAGCTCCTAGCAGAAGAGTATGGCATAAGAGGATATTTAACAAATCCTGTGCTTGTAATCTATCGTGATGGTGAGAAAGAAAGAGTTGGTGAAATAAACATCTCTCTTAAGCAAGACGATGTTGAGACTTATCTCTTAGAAGCTTTCCTTGATTCTTTTGATATACCAGACGATGAAGTTAGTGTGATATGAGCCAAATTAATTGTGGAATAATTGGCTCGTCTGTTGCTGCTTTTAGGCATTCTCATGCTTTGAACTTAGATCACCACTTTTCTCTTAGGGCAATCTATTCTGAAGATGAAAAGTCTAGTGTTTTAACAGCAAAGAGACACAAAATTGAGACTATTACAAAAGACAGTGAATATCTATTAGAGAACGAAGATATTGACTTAGTGGTATTAGCACTCCCAACTTCACTCCATCTCTCGTTTATTTTATATGCCCTTTCTTTTTCAAAGATTGTCGTCGTTGAAAGCCCGATTGTTTCATCTCTTGGAGAATAGAAAAAACTACATAACGCTATTAATGATGGCGCATTTGTCTTTAATGGCAATTGCTTTTTGTACTCCCCATTCTTAAAAAAATTGAGAGGGCAAAAAGGTGAGTTTTCTCTATCCTTAAGCTATGCATCAATCAAAAAAGAAGAAGCATTAATAATAGCACTTGAAACGTTAACTTTTCTTTTTGGCGATGTCTTATCTGTTACTGATAAGAGTTCTAATGAATGTGAACTAAGTGCTTATATAAGTTGTGCTTCTTCTTCCGGAAAAATTAGAGTTATTAAAGATAGTTTTGATAGAGGATTGAGTTTTTCTTTTAACGGAAAAGAAGAAATAGTAGATGAAAACTTCTATTCTTCCATAGCCTTTCTTTACTCTCATGTCTATTCAATTTTGGAAAATGGTGGTGACAATTTACAAGAGATTGAATGCACTAGGATGGCGCTAAATACAATAGAAACTTTTTTTTCCTAACTTGCGTAACATACGCTTTTTTTCTATATTCGTAGTATAGAGGGGAAGACAAGAAGGCAAGGAGTATTGCTATGGTTGAGAGTGAATCGCGCCTTTTAGATATGATGAATTCTTCTAATAAGGGTAAGGTCAAGGAAAAGGAAGAAAGAGTCTTAAAATATCTACTTGAGCATGAAGATGAGATACAAAGTCTTTCTATTGCTGACATTGCAGAAAAAGCTGATGTAAGCAAGGCTACCGTTGTTAGATTCTGTAAGTCACTTAACTTTACCGGATTAAAAGATTTTAAAGTATGGTATGAAGCTGGAAAAAGTGCTTCTTACGGTCCTGTTGTTGCTGTTAATGGGACAGAAAGTGAAGAAGAAGCTCTTTCTCTGTTAAAAGATGGATCAATAAAGACTATTGAGAAAACCCTCTCTGGAAAGAATATTGAGATAATTTCAAGCATTGCCCAGAATATAAAAAAATACGAAAGAATTGCTTTATTAGGCGAGGAGAACGGTCCCTTTCCTACAATGCTAAAGAATAAAATTAATAGAGCATTTCCTGAAAAAGAAGTTATTACAAATACTGATAATTGTGATAGTGTTCCATATGCTATTGTCTTCTCTTTAGAAGGAAATGACAGGAAGGCCATGACAGCTCTCAGTTCTATTATTCTTGATGGTGGCTTGGTTGATGCGATTACTGCAAAGGAAGATTCTTTAATTGCCAAGGCATCAAGTAAAGCTCTTGTTGTTTCTGATGAGAATTTTCTGAAGAAAGACGGTCACCTCTTAGGTGAATTTTCTTTATATATGGTTGTTAATTACATTGATGTAATACTAAGTTTGTAATGGATAAGAAGACTCTTGATTTTTATAACAACAACGCCGATAAATACTTTAGTGAAACAAAAAGTACATTTGTTTGTGATAGCTTAGAGAGTTTTATTTCTTACATTCCTTATGGGGGCTATATTCTCGATTGCGGATGTGGCAGTGGGCGAGATAGCCTCTATTTTTTAGAACATGGCTATAGGGTAGACAGCATAGAAAAAAGCCATAATCTTGCTCAAAAAGCCTCTTTATATATAGGCCAAAATGTAATTGAAAAAGATTACTTACTCTTAAATGAAAAAGAAAAGTATGATGGAATATGGGCACAAGCATCTCTATTGCACAACACAAAAGAAGACTTGACCCTCGCTTTCAATGTTCTTACCAAGGCTCTCAAAAAGAATGGTTACTTCTATGCTTCCTTTCGTTATGGCATAGATGAGAAAAGAGAAGGTGAGAGATGGTATATAAACATGACAGAGGAGAAAATAAAGAACTTCATTCCTTCTTCTCTTGTTCTAATTAAGGTCTGGCTAAGTAATGATGTAAGAGAGAACTACAACTATAGGTGGATAAATTTCATCTTTAAAAAGTTCTGATTGTAGTAGCCCAAATGTTACTATTTTCTACCCCAAAAGCTATCATTTGCTTATTTCTATAATCCTTTTGCCTAGTCTTTCTATTATTCCAACCACGAGAGCATTCCCCATACAGAAATATCTAAATTTTTCAGGCATTCCCGTATTAGTCCAGTTTTGTGGAACTATGGTCTTGATTCTCTAGAGTGATTTAATTGTACTGTTTTTTAATTTCGGTTTAAGGAAATATCCCATTTTCCTTTGCCGAAATTTGTACTTTCCAACCTCGACTGCGATATTTTGCCATTTTTAGGTACATTCAACTGCGATATTTTGGCATTTTGTGGCATGTTAGACTGCGATATTTTGCAATAAAAAAACGGTCTACAAGAAAAACTTATAGACCATCTATTTAGTCCCCCCTGGTGGACTTGAACCATCGACCAAAAGATTATGAGTCTTCTGCTCTAACCACTGAGCTAAAGGGGGATAGCTAAAGTAATCTAGCACAAATGGGCTAAATATTTCAACTACTACAGTTATCTATTTTTCCTCTTCCTTTATTCTTTGAAATTGAAATAGAGTGAACTACCTCATCCTAGCAGTAGCTTGAGGGTGAGGCTTCCAGTTTCCTTCTATCGTTAGATAGCTTTTCGAGTCTGCTCTGTCGCCTTTTGACAG